>NZ_SMKP01000144.1:0-27724 GCF_004349015.1 Nonomuraea diastatica | reverse complement strand
GTGCGGGCGGGCCAGAGGCTCGACTGGCGGCGGGGCGGCCTCGAACGGGTGTTCACCGTCTGGGCCGAAACCGATCGCCCGGCGGCACTGCCTCCTGTCATCCGGGCCCTGGAGAGCGCCGCGGCCGATTGTGTTGAGTACGACGATTGACTCTCAGGAGACGGGCATGGTCACCATCTTCGACGAACTCGAATCCAACGTCAGAACCTACTGCCGGAGATTTCCCGCCGTCTTCGTCAGGGCACGCGGGCACGTGCTCTGGGACCAGGAGGGCCGCTCGTACATCGACTTCCTCTCCGGCGCGGGAGCGCTCAACTACGGTCACAACCACCCGGCGATCAAGGCGGAGCTGCTGGACTATCTGGCGGCGGACGGACCTGTCCACACGATGGACCTGCACACCGAGGCCAAGGCGGAGCTGCTCCGCCGAATCGACGACATCGTCCTGCGTCCACGCGGGCTGGCCTACCGGGTCCAGTTCACCGGCCCTACCGGCGCCAACGCGATCGAGGCCGCGCTCAAGGTCGCGCGCAGGGCGACGGGACGCACCAACGTCATCGCCTTCACCAACGGCTTCCACGGCATGTCGCTCGGGGCCTTGGCCCTGGCGGGGAACCTGGGCAAGAGAGCGGCCTCCGGCGTGCCCCTCGACCGGGTCACGCGTCTGCCGTACGACGGCTACCTCGGCCAGGACGCCGACACCGTGGACTACCTGGAAAAGCTGCTCGATGACCCGGGCAGCGGCATCGATCCGCCGGCGGCGATCGTCCTGGAGACGGTGCAGGGCGAGGGCGGCCTGAACGTCGCGCGACCGGAATGGTTGCGGCGGGTGGAGAAGGTGGCACACGACCGGGGCATTGTCCTGATCGTCGACGACATCCAGGCCGGCTGCGGCCGTACCGGCTCCTTCTTCAGTTTCGAGGAGGCGGGGCTGCGACCTGACATCGTCTGCCTGGCCAAGTCGATCAGCGGTTACGGGCTGCCCTTGGCGCTCACCCTGATCCGCCCCGACCTCGACCTGCTCGGGCCGGGCGAACACAGCGGGACGTTCCGCGGGCACAACCTCGCCTTCGTCACCGCCTCGGCCGCCCTCGGCCTGTGGTCGTCGCCGCAGTTCACCGCCGATCTCGACAAGAAGTGCCTGTTGCTGGCCGAACGGGTGCGCGCGATGACCAGCGGCATCGAACGTGGACGCGGGCTGCTCAGGGGGCTGTTCTTCGCGGAAGACGCCGTGGCCGCCGAGATCTCGCTGGCGGCGTTCAGCAGGGGCCTCCTGCTGGAGACGTCGGGCGCGGCGAACCAGGTCGTGAAGATCATGCCGCCGCTGATCATCGACGACGACGCGCTGCACCGCGGCATGGACATCCTTGACGACGCTGTCCAAGAGGTTCTCTCGAAGAGGAAGGCGGGCACCCGATGACCGAGACCGAGACCGAGACTGGGACCGAGGCTGGAGCCGAGATCGGGCCGGCCACGCTGCGGCGGATATCCGCGGCGTGGCCGCGCCGGGCGACCATCCGCAGCCACATGGACACCCTGGCCGCTCCGCAGGAACACGATCCGCTCGTGCCGGACTATCCGGAGCGGTTCCTTCCCTTCGCCGAGCATCCCGACTACGCCGACGCCTCCTTCGAGAAACGCCAGGCCGTGCTGACGCACGCCTGGATGATGTACAACGCGCGCGTCATCACGGCTGAGGAGCACATCGCCAATCCCACGTTCGCGAAGATCGTGCACGGCGTTTTCCCAGGAAGCGAACGCGTAGAGCTCAAGCTGGCCGTGCAGCAGGCACACGTGGACGAGACGTGGCACACCTACATGCACATGATGGCGATGCACCACACGCGGCAGGCACGCGATCTCGATTCCGAGCCTGACTATCCGCACGCGGTGACCTATCGGCGCCTGGTCACCGAACAGGAGAAGGTCTCCGATGCCTGGCATCGGGACCTGCTCGCCCTGGTGTGGACCACGGTGACGGAGGTCAGCGTGAACGCCTACCTGGAGTTGCTCTCCCGTGACGAGACGATCCAGCCGATGCACGCGCTGGTGCCCCGGCTGCACGCTCGCGACGAGGCCGCCCACGGCTCGGTGATGGTGGAGGTGGCCAAAGAGCTCTACGTCCGCATGAGCCCGGCCCAGCAGCGCATGTTCGCCCACGCCCTGCCCAAGGCGGTGCACGCCTTCGCCGCGCAGGATTACGCGGCGTGGCCGAGGATTCTCCGGCAGGCCGGCATCGAGCAGGCGACGGACATCGTGGAGGACTGCAAACGCGGGGGCGCGAGCTCCTTGCTGGTCCGCGACTTTTCCGGTGTCGAGCGGCTGGCCCGGGAAATGGCCATCGATGCGAAGTTCGTCTCGGCTGTTGAGACAGAAACGTGAATGACGTCTTCTGGACATGTCCTGCCCGCGCAGGCTCCTTCTCTGGACGTGCTCGGTGGCGCGTCGCGATGATTGTGCACAGGTCCTCGGGCGAAACGGTGAACGAAAGTGGAACCGAACGATGGGCAGAGAATTGAGCGGACCTCGCGCCGTAGTGTCCACCACCGCCTCGGACTCGCACACCTGGAACCTGGTGTTTCTCCAGCTCCTGCTCGAGGAATATGGATTCAACGTGCGAAACCTCGGCGCGTGTGTGCCGGTCGACGAGCTGGTCAGCGGCTGTCTGAGCGAACGGCCTCGGCTTCTCGTCCTGAGCACGGTCAACGGCCATGGGTTCATCGAGGCCCCCGAATACATTCGCAGAATCCGGCAGTGTGCCGAGTTACGGGGCCTGCCCGTGGTCATCGGCGGCAATCTCAATGTCAACGGCGAGGTGCCGGAAAAGGACGTCAGGACGCTGCTGCGCCTCGGCTTCGACGGCGTTTTCGTCACCGCCGATTCGGTGCAGGAATTTCGGTGCTTTCTGGCCCGGTCCGGCACGGCCGCCGCCGGGTGAAGTGGGGTTCCCTTGGCAGGGCTGGGTTATTTCGGCGGACGAGTGGCCGGCCGTGGCGAACTGGTGGTGCAGTCCAGGATGGGGTTCTCCGATCCGGCGCGGATGGTGGAGGGCCTGCGGGCGGTCCGCGATGCGACGGCCGAGACGGTCGGCACGATCACCCTGGACAGCTTCACCAGAACGGGTGACCTGCACCGCGCCCGAGAGCAACTGCTGCGCGGAACGGCCTTGAACGGGTTCCCGCTCCTGGCGCATGGGGCTGCCAGAACACGCGAGCTGATCGCGGAATTCGACCAGAGCGTCTTTCCCATCCAGCTCCGGCATGGCTCCGCCAGGCCATACGACATCTTCCGGGAGATGCTCGCGGCCGGCATCGCCGCGACAGAGGGCGGGCCGGTGTCGTACTGCCTTCCGTACAGCAGGGAGCCGCTGGCCGCGGCAGTGGCGGAATGGTCGCGTTCGTGCGAGCTCCTGGCCGCCTACGAAGGTCCGGGCGGCCCCGCCCATCTGGAGACGTTCGGCGGGTGCATGCTCGGGCAACTCTGCCCGCCGAGCCTGCTCATCGCGCTGAACATCCTGGAGGGGCTCTTCTTCCTCCAGCACGGGATACGCGACATCTCCCTCAGTTACGCCCAGCAGACCAACCACCGGCAGGACATCGAAGCGATCACAGCCCTGCGCAGGCTGGCCCGCGAACGGCTCGGCGGCGCCTCCTGGCACGTCACCGTCTACACCTCCATGGGCCTTTATCCGGTGAGCCGCAGGGGAGCGCTGGCCCTGCTCGGCGAGAGCGCCCGGTTGGCCGCGCTCACGGGCTGCGAGCGTCTCATCGTGAAGACCGTCGCCGAAGCCTTCCGTATTCCCACGGTGAAAGAGAACGTGCAGGCCCTGGAATGGGCGGCGATGACGGCGCGGCGCACGGCGCCCGGCGACACCCACGACAACGGCGATGACGTCTACCAGGAGGCGGCCACGCTCATCGACGCCGTGCTCGAACAGGGCCCGTCGGTGGGCGCCGCGCTGGTCCGCGCCTTCCGCAGAGGGTTGCTCGACGTGCCCTACTGCCTTCATCCCGACAACGCCAACCAGGCCCGCGCCATCATCGACTCGGCGGGGCGCCTGCGCTGGGCTACGACGGGAGACATGCCCATCGCCGCTCGCCCTCCGGACGGCACGACTCGTGTGTCGGCCGCGGACCTGCTCGACATGCTCGCCTACAACCGGCGCCGATTCGACAGCCCTGACCACCTTCATGAGAAAGGCCGGCACCATGACGATGACGGAGCATCAGCGGCCGCGCAATGGCCTGATCGAGCTGGCTCTTCCCGATGACGTCCGCGACGACGTCCTCGAGCGCCTGCTCAGCCTTCCCGACCCGGCGTCGGACCTCGACGACGCCATGACGCGTACCCACCAGATCTTCGCCCGGCTGCCGCTGCCTCTGCTGCGGGCCGTCCTCGACTTCGGGCGCCATGTCGACACGCCGGGCGTGATGCTGCTCAGCAACCTTCCGAGCGAGCCGGACCTCCCTCCGACGCCGACAGACGGCGGCCCCTGCGCCGGCAAGCCGACGTTCGTCGCGGAAGGTGTGCTGCTCGGACTGTCAGGGCTGCTCGGAGAGCCGGTCGCCTTCATCACCGAGAAGGACGGCAGGGTGGTGCACGACGTGATCCCCACGGCGACCGGCGCCACCACCCAGACCAGCCAGGGCTCGAAGGTCTTCCTCAACTTCCACAACGACATCGTGCATGACTCGAGCGGCCGCTATGACATCAGCAACCCGGACTTCCTGGTGCTCAACTGCTTGCGCGCCGACATCGCCGCCGAGGCCGAGACGTGGTACGCGGACGCGCGAGACGTCCTGCGCGTGCTCGATCCGCGCGCCGTGGAGATCCTGCGCTCACCCTTGTTCCAGCTCAACGCGCCTGGCGGATATGTACGCATGTTCGCGGACGGCAAGGAGGTGTACTCGGACCCGATCGCGATACTCTCCGGACCTGACCACGCTCCCGAGATCGCGGTCGCGGCCAACGGGGTACGGTGCGTCACCACGGAGGCAGCCGAAGCCTTCGACCAGCTGCAGGCAGCCTGCCGGGCTCCGGAGGCGGCCAGCGTGGTCCGGCTCGCCCCCGGCCAGGCGCTCCTGATCAACAACCGCAAGGGGCTGCACGCCCGTACCCAGTTCCTTGCTCGCTACGACGGGCAAGACCGGTGGCTGCAGCGCACGTACATCCGGCGCAGCCTCTGGAACATCCGCGACAGGGCCGAGGCCGGGAGCCGTCGTGTCCATGCCTGACGTGCGACGGGTGGCGTTCCTCCGCTCTGTCGAGATCCAGCGGGCCGCTCCGCACATCCAGCGGCTGGACGCGCGGCTGCGGGCGACGGCGACGGAAGCGAGACTCTTCTACACGGATGGGAGTTGTGGTCCCGGGGACTTTCCCGGCACTTCGGAAAAGCTCCCCGCGGACGCGAGCCCCGGCCAGATCGCGGAGAGGATCAGGCGGTGGGGAGCCGACGCGTGCATCTCGATCTCACTGCGTGACGAGAACGCGTTGAGGGACGCCCTTGTCGCCGGTGAGCTCGCCGCCGGCGGCGTCTCGACCGTCATGCACGGTGCGGAGACCACGGGCATGCTGGCGAACAAGGCGGACACCAAGGCATTCCTCCGCCGCGCCGGCATCTGTGTCCCCGATGACGTCCTTGTGGACGGTGACGTGCTGAACGGCAGGACCGTTCCCATGCCCGGCTACCGTGACTACGTCATCGACAGGGCGGACCGGATCGGCTTCCCGCTGCTCGGCAAGCCGTTGTGGGACAGCTTCGGCAACGGGCTCCGCTTCCTGGGCGACCGTGCGGCGCTGGTGGAACATCTCGACCGGCCGCCGGACGGCACCATCATGCTGGAGCGGTGCCTGCACGGCGAGCTGTGCTCGGTAGAGATCATCGGCCGGGAGGGCGTCTATCAGGTGCAGCCTCTCGTGTGGAAGGGCACGACGGGGGGCGAGCCGTCCTTCCTGTTCGGTTCCCTGCGCTATGCCGGGCCCGGCAAGGAGCGTGAGAGGCAGTTCGAGGATCTCGCCGGGCGCTTGATCCGCACATGCGCCGAACTCGACGTCAACGGCGCCGTCGAAGTGGAGATGATCTACCGCGACGGCACCTACCACGTCATCGAGATCAACCCCCGGGTCTCGGGGACGACGTTGTTGTCCAGCGTGGCCTCTGACCGCAACACCTATGCCGAACTGCTCCAGATGGCGCTGGGCGCCTGGCGCGAGCCCCGCAGCGCGCTCCTGCCCGGTGCCAGATGGGCACTGGAGTTTCCTGTCGTCGACCCCACGCCGTCCCTGATCCGCGACGCGACAGCCATGATCGACGTGGTGCGGGCCGGGGCCTTGCGGATAAGCGGGCAGGACCACGGCGGCAACATGGTCGTGTCCTGCGAATTCCGGGAGGAGGGCCCGTTCGTCAAGGCGCTGGACGAGCTGAACGACCGGCACCGCTTTCTCGAGCCCGGAATCCTCCAACAGATCCACGACGCTCTCTCAGCGTGACCGCCGGCCGTCTCAGTACGTGGCGGATCGTGCGCGCCGCCGCTTGAGCGTCCTGTCGTACGCCGGCTCCGACCGGCCCGTGTCCCCGCCGTCAACTCACCTCGGATCATCGTGCTCATGGGAAAAGGGTTCCTGCCCTTATGGCTTTCCTCGACCATTTCTAATTTCGGCGACGGAATGCGCTATGTCGCGCTGCCGTTGCTCGCCTATCACATCAGCTCGGAACCGGTCGATATCTCGCTCGTCGCCATCCTTTCGTCCCTTCCCTGGATTCTGGGCGGCACGTTCGTCGGGGTGCTGGTCGATCGGGTGAACAGGCGGATCGCCGTATTCGTGGCCAACATCGCCCGCGTCGTGCCGCTGACCCTGCTGGTGATCGCCGTGCTGACCGGGCAGGCCCAGATGTGGCACGTGTACGTCCTGGCCTTCACCCTGCCGATCTTCGAGGCGGTGGTGGACACGGCGTCAGTCCCGCTGATCCAGCAGGCCGTGCCGGACAAAGGGCTGGAGAAGGCGAACGCGCGGTTCTACATAGGCCGCATCCTGAGCCAGGACGTCCTCGGCTCACCGGCGGCGGGCTTCCTGTTCGCCTTCTCCGCCGCCGCGCCGTTCATCATCGACGGATTCACGTTCGTCGTCGCGGCGTTGCTCATCTTCCTGGTCCCGCCCGCCCCTGCCCCGCCGCGCACGGGGCAGCGGCTCCTCGCCGCGGCCAAGGAGGGAGTGCGCGTGACACTGAGCACTCCGGTGCTACGGCAGATCACGCTCATGGCCGCGGTCGTCAACTTCATGCTCATGGCGGGGGCGGCGATCCTGGTCATCTACGCCAAGGAAGACCTGCGGCTGACCGACCCCCAGTTCGGCATGCTCTTCACCGTCGCCGCCGTGGGCAGCGTCATGGGCGGAGTGCTCGCGCCGAAGCTCGTCCACAGGTTCGGCACACCGGTGGTGCTCGTGTTCTCCGTGGCGCTGCAGGGTGCGGCCCGGCTCCTCTTCGGCTTGGCCGATGGCCTGATAGCCGCCTATATCGCGTACTTCTGCGCCGGCGTGGCGGCGTTCGTCTGGCACGTGGCCGCCAACGCGTACCGGCAGCGGACGACCGACAACTCGACACTCGGACGTGTGATGGCGACGTCTTTCAGCCTGTCTCATGCGGCGGCCGCACTCGGCGCCGTCGCCGCCGGCCTGACGGCCGAGCTGTTCGGAGCGCGACCTGTGATGATCGGAGGGGGGATCGGCGTGCTGCTGTGCGCGGCAGTGTCGTCGGCGGTCCTGCTCAGGGACAAGAGCGGCGTGGCCGGCGAGGTCACCTCCAAGGGAGCATCGTGAAACGTGTACTGCCCCCGGCGCTGCGGCCGGGCGATACGATCGGCGTGTTGTCGCCTTCCTCGGACGAGGCGGCACGCTACCCCCGGCGTCGGCTCAGGGCCGCCGGCTTCCTGCGCGACCACGGTTACCAGGTGCGCTTCGCCCCATCCGCCTGCAGCACGGGCGACTACACGGCGGGAAGCCCCGAGGAACGTGCCGAGGACCTCCACCGTCTCTTCGCCGACCCTTCGGTCACGGCGATCGTCACGGCGATCGGCGGCAACAACTCCAACCAGCTTCTCGATCTGCTGGACTTCGACCTGATCGCGGCCAACCCCAAGCTGCTGATCGGCTACAGCGACGTGACCGCGTTGCTGACCGCGATCTGGTGGCGAACGGGCCTGGGCGTCGTCATGGGCCCCCAGCTTCTGCCGCAGTTCGGAGAGTACGGCGGCTGCCTGGACTACACGATGCGGGCTTGGCGCAGAACACTGGAAAACCCTGCTCCCGCGGAGCTGATCGACGCCTCGCCGGCCTGGACGGACGAGTTCCTGCCGTGGGACAGCGCCGACGACCGGGCCCGCGCGACGCATGCCAACGCCGGGCCATGGGCGCTACGGCCTGGCCGCGCCACGGGGCCCCTGTACGGAGCGAATCTGACGACGCTGCTGCGCCTGGCGGGCACGCCGTACTGGCCGGACCTGACCGGTCACCTTCTGCTCCTGGAATCCTCGCTGGAGACCACGCCGTCCCAGCTCGACGCCGAACTCACCCAACTCCGTCAGACCGGCCTGCTGAACACGATCTCGGCGATCGGCTTCGGCCGGTTCGGGCACGAACGGCGGCTCAACCGGCCGGCGGTGCTGGAGCCGGTGCTGAACAGGGCGTTGACGGGATTCGGCGGACCCGTCGTGTGCGGCCTTGACATAGGCCACACCGATCCCATGTTCAGCGTTCCGTACGGGCTGACCGCCGACATCGCAGGGGAACCCGGGCGGCCCGTGACCGTCACGTTCGTCGACGGCGCGGTGCGATAGGGGCTTGCCTTCGACAACCCGCTGCCCGTTCGGCACCGAATGATTGCGCGGTATCTCATGAGAGCTGTTCTTGTCTTCGACGGCGACTGCGGATTCTGTACCAGCTGCATCAAATTCGTGCAGCGGCACATGCGCATTCGGGCACGGATCACCGCCTGGCAGTCCGCTGATCTGGCCGGCCTCGGCGTGACGCGGGAGCGTGCGCAATACGAGCTGCTCTGGATCTGCGAGCGAGGCGTGTACGGCGGAGCACAGGCGGTGGCCAAGCTGCTGATCGACGCCGGGCTGCCATGGAGCCTGCTGGGAGTGGCCCTGCGCCTGCCACCGATGCGCTGGCCAGCGCACGGTCTCTATCGTCTCGTCGCCGACAACCGGTACCGTCTGCCCGGCGCCACCTCGGCGTGCGCGCTTCCCCCGGACGGAGCGCACTCCAACGACGGGGACACAGCAGCGTAATCCGGTGACGGGCCGCCGGCGGTGTCGAAGACGCCGGCCGGCGAACCGAGGCACGGTGTCGCCTCGTCCCATACATTGCCCGATCCGTCGAACCTGGCGGATTCTGTACCGCCCAGAGCGGCGGCCGCCGTGGCCAGGACGGCGTGCGCATCTCAGGTCCTTCCCCATGCGGTCAGCGCGTCTCTGGCGGCCGTTCGTCACCCGCCGCGTGACGAACGGTTCGCCCACCGGCCGCCACCGGCCGCCACCGGCGACCCGGCTGCCGGGCCTGTGTAGGCTGCGCCCGATGAGCGAATTGACCCACGCACGTATCTCTGCCGCCGTCAACGACCTGGGTTGGCGACTCATCGCCGGTCGGCTGTGCACCAGCGTTCCCGTGACGTCACTGATCCACGCGGCCGACATCGCGACCCGGATCGTCGCCGCTGCCGGTGGCGACGGCACGGGCCGGCTGCATGTCGATCTGGGCTCGGACCGGGTGATGGTGTCGACCCAGACAGAGGGGTGGACCACAGAGACCGACATCGCCATCGCTCAGCGGATAGCGGCCCTGGGACTACCGCTGGAGCCGGGTACGAGCACGCCACCTCGATCCGTGCAACAGCTTGAGATCGCGGTCGACGCGCTCGACATCGCCGCGGTTCGGCCGTTCTGGAAAGCGGTCTTGGGATACGGCGACGAGGGGGATCGAACCGGCGCGACCGATCCCCTCATTGATCCGCTGGGCCAAGGACCAGCGGTGTGGTTCCAGCAGATGGAGGTGCCGCGCCCTCAGCGCAACCGCATCCATCTCGACATCTGCGTGCCGCATGACGAAGGACCCGGTCGGGTGCGAACCGCCCTCCGCGCGGGCGGGAGGCTGGTGTCGGAGGCGAAGGCTCCAGCGTTCTGGGTCCTGGCCGATGCCGAGGGCAACGAGGTCTGCGTGAGCACCTGGCAGGGCCGCGATTAAGGTGCGCACGAAAGGCGGATCTGCAGACGGGCGAAGCCATGGATCCACAACTGCGCGCTTGATCGCACACATCGGCGCCACGACCTGGCGGACGGTATGGGGATCGTCGAGGCGTACCTGAAACACGAGGTGCTCTGAACAGAGGTCTTTCTGAAGGGACAAGCATGGGAACGCTGAAAAGGGTGGTGGTGCTCGATCACCCGGAGCCGCGGGGGCTGGATCCCGCCCTGGCCGGCCCGGGGGCCGAGCTGATCGACGCCTCCGGGCGTCACGACGCCCTCGCGTTGTGCCGCTCGGCTGAGGTGATCGTCACCGACGCTGTCCCGGTGCCCGCCGCGCTGGTGGCCGGGCTGGAGCGGTGCCGGCTGATCTGTGAGTACGGCGTGGGAGTGGACAACATCGACGTGCCCGCGGCGACGGCGGCCGGGATCTACGTGTCGCGGGTGCCGTCCTACTGCGTCGAGGAACTGGCCGACCATGCCCTGGCGCTGATTCTGGCATCGACACGGGGGATCGTCAGGTACCACGAGCACGTACGAAGCGGCGGATGGGACGTCCGCAGAGCCGGTGCGCTGCGGCGTACCCGGGGGCAGGTCCTCGGCCTGTTCGGGCTGGGCCATGCCGGCGGGGCGGTCGCGGCGCGAGCCGCCGCGCTCGGGTTCCGCGTCCTGGCGACCGACCCGGTGATCGATCCGGCAGATCCTCGCGCGGCGGTCGCCGAGTTGGTGCCGCTCGAGCGGCTGGTGGCCGAAGCCGACGTGCTCAGCCTGCACGCACCGCTGACACCCGCCACCACGCACGTCATCTCCGCCGCGCGGCTGGCGACGATGAAGCCCACGGCCTACCTGGTCAACACGGCGCGGGGCGGCCTCGTCGACCAGCGGGCCCTGGTGGCGGCGCTGCAGGCCGGCCGGATAGCGGGCGCGGCCCTCGACGTCCTGGCCACCGAGCCGCCGGAGGCTCACGAGGAGCTCCTGGGCCTGCCGAACGTGATCGTGACCCCGCACGCGGGCTTCTACTCAGAGGAGTCGCTGGCGGACCTCACCCACGAGGTGTTCACAGAGGTCCGTGCCGCGTTGCGCGGGCAGCGCCCCCGCAACGCGGTGAATCAGCCGCTCGACACCGACAGGAACGGAACGTGATGACTCTGCGGACGGACGCCCTGGCCGGCCGGCTCGACCAGCGCCTGATCGTCAGCGAACTGCTGAAGGACAACCCGCTCGGCGATCCGCACGAGCGGCCGCTGTGGGTCTACACGCCGCCCGGCTACGACCCGGACGGCACCCGGCGTTACCCGGTGGTCTACGTCCTGCAGGCATACTGCGGCACGGTGACCGACTGGGCGAACCAGACCCCCTACACCCGCCCGTTCCCGGAAACGGCCGACCAGGTGTTCGCCCGCGACCAGGCGCCGCCCACGATCGTCGTCTACGTGGACGCCTGGAGCGCGTACGGCGGCAGCCAGTACGTCGACTCGCCCGGCACCGGCAGATACCACTCCTACCTGTGCGACGAGGTCGTCCGCTTCGTCGACCACCACTACCGGACCCTGGCGGAGCCCGCGCACCGGGCCGTCAGCGGCAAGTCGGCGGGTGGCTTCGGCGCGATGATCACGCCGATGCTCCGCCCTGACCTGTTCGGCGCACTGGCCACGCATGCGGGCGACGGCCTGTACGAATACGGCTACCTGCCGGTGTTCGCCCAGGCGGTACGGTTCCTGCGGGCCTACGACGGCGACATCTTCTCCTGGTGGGCCGGCTTCCAGCGGCGGCCCCCGTGGAGCAGGCCCGAGGACATGTTGCTCGGCAACGTTCTGGGCGTGTCCGCGTGTTTCTCCGCCGCCGAGGACGGCACGCCGATGCTCCCGTTCAAGCCGCACAGCGGCGAGCTGATCCCCGAGACCTGGCAGCGGTGGCTGGACCGGGACCCGGTGCGCATGGCCGCCGGTCACGCCGCGGAGCTGCGCGGCATGCGAGGGATCTGGATCGACTCCGGCCGTGACGACGACTTCCTGCTCGACCTCGCGGCCGAGGCGTTCCACGACGCGGTCCTGGAAGCCGGAGCCGACCCCGGCACTGTCCGTTTCGAGCTGTTCGACGGCACCCACGCCCGGATCGACTACCGTTACCCGATGGCGCTGGCCTGGCTCGCCGAGCGTATCGCACCGTGACGCTCACGAGCCGCCAAGTCACCGGCCCGCTACAGCGCCTTCAGCAACATCGGCAATGAGGTGTGCAGTTCGCGCTGCCAGTACGGCCACTCATGGGTGCCGGCGTAGAAGTGCGTGGTCACCGGTACGCCGGGGCCGGATCCTGCGGGCCGCCCTGGGCGACTTCTGAATTTTTCCGGTGGTGGTGTCGAATGGCCTCGAGCGCGTTCGTAGCCAAGGTGAGAGGCCGGCAACGGGCCGGTCACCGCTCACCGGAGGTTCTCGATGTCCGTCATCACCACCACCCCCTTCACCACCGTCCCCGCGAAGCCGCTGATCGCCGGCGGGCTGACCGCCGCGGTCGTCGCCGGCGCGGCGACCGCGGCGGTTGCCGCGGCGGGTGAGTTCGCCGGGATCAGCCTGGCTGTCGGCGGCGCGCCGATCCCGGTGTCCGGGTTCGCCGTGCTGACCGTCATCTTCTCCGTGGTGGGCCTGGCGCTGGCCCTGGTGCTGGCTCGCTGGGCCCGCCGTCCGCGCACGGCGTTCGTCCGCACCACGATCGTGCTCACCGCGTTGTCACTGGTGCCGGACGTGCTCGCGGACGCGTCGGCGGCCACGAAGACACTGCTGATGGTGACGCACGTGGTCGCTGCCGCGGTCGTGATCCCAGCCGTCGCCCGCCGCCTGTCCGCCTGATCCTTCGTCCCCGACTCTTCGTAGGAGATCACCATGAAGCAGTACCTTCTCGCCGTCCAGTTCGACGAAAGCGCGCCGGCGCCGTCCGCGACGGAACTGCAGGAGCAGATGGCCCGGACGGGCAAGGTCACCGACGAGATGCGGGCCGCCGGTTCGTGGGTGTTCGTCGGCGGCCTGCTGCCCTCGCACGCCACCACGGTCATCCGCCCGGGCAACGGCACGACCACGATGACCGACGGCCCGTTCGCCGAGACGAAGGAGCAGCTCGGCGGGTTCTGGGTGATCCGGTGCGACGACCTGGACCAGGCGCTGTCCTGGGCCGAGAAGTGCGCGCTGGCCTGCGGGTGCCCGATCGAGGTGCGCCCGTTCGAAGACGCTCAGGGGGGCTGAGCGCGGATGGATCTGGACAGCGTCTTCCGGGCGGAGTACGGCCGGTGCGTGGCCACACTGACGCGCATGCTCGGTGACATCGGGCTCGCCGAGGACGCCGTGCAGGACGCGTTCGCGGTGGCCGTCCACAAGTGGGACGAGCCGCCGCCCAATCCCGGCGCGTGGATCGTGACCACCGCCCGCAACCGGGCGATCGACCGCCTGCGCCGGGAATCCACCCGCGAGGCCCGCCACGCCCAGGCGCTGCTGCTGCACCACCCCAAGGAGCCAGAGGAGGGAGGACCGGTGCGCGACGACCAGCTCCGCATGATCTTCACCTGCTGCCATCCGGCGCTGTCGCCGCTCGCGCAGACCGCACTTACCCTGCGCCTGCTCGGCGGGCTGGAGGTGGCGGAGATCGCGCGGGCCTACCTCGTGCCGGAGGCGACCGTCGCCCAGCGGATCGTCCGCGCGAAGAAGAAGATCCGCGACGCCGGCATCCCCTACCGGGTGCCTGAGGCGGCCGAACTGCCCGATCGGCTGACCTCCGTGCTCACCGTGCTCTACCTGGTCTTCAACGAGGGGTACACGTCCACGTCGGGGGAGCTGCTGCGGACGGACCTGTGCCTTGAGGCGGTCCGCCTGGCCAGAGCGCTCGCCGAGCTGATGCCCGACGAGCCTGAGGTGATCGGGCTGCTGGCGCTCCTCCTGCTCACCGAAGCCCGGCGGCCCGCGCGGGTGGGGCCCTCGGGCGAGCTGGTGGTGCTCGCCGAGCAGGACCGGTCGTTGTGGAACCGGGAGCTGATCGCCGAGGGACACGAGCTGGTCCGCCGGTGCCTGCGCCGCGCCCAGCCGGGGCCGTACCAGTTGCAGGCCGCGATCAACGCCGTGCACACCGACGGGCCGGCGACCGACTGGGCGCAGGTGCTGGCGTTGTACGACCAACTGCTGCAGCACACCCCGACCCCGATCGTGGCGCTCAACCGCGCGGTCGCCGTGGCCGAACTGCACGGACCGGCGCCGGCGCTGGCCGCCATCGACGAGCTGGACCTGCCGGGCTACCACCTGCTGCCCGCCACCCGTGCGGATCTGCTCGCCCGCCTCGGCCGTACCGCCGATGCCATCGCCGCCTACGACGAGGCGATCACCCTGGCCACGAACGACACGGAACGGACCTTCCTGGAGACGCGACGGGCGCGCCTGGAGCTGGAGGCTTGAGACGAGACGACAAGGAGCCTGCCCATCATGGACCAGGAGAACGTGAGCGCCCCCTGGCCGTCGCCGCGCCCGCCGCGAGGGTGATCGCGGTGCCGGCGGACCTGACGAGCCACGCTTCCCCACCGTGGCATGACCTGTTCCTATAGGTACGACGAAAATGCCAACAGGCGATCGCTGGGTGCCGAACGCCTGGGAACGGAGGAGCATGACGGTGCTCATGGGGGTGGTGATCGACATGTCGGCACAGCGAGAGGATGTGTTCGCCGCCGGCAAGCTGGCCACGCTCAACCCGAAGGCGTTCTCCACCTTCGTCAAGCAGGAGCTGGCGGCGCTTGACTCGATCGAATCGGTGTTGCCCGACAGCCCGGATACCGCGTGCGTCGACGCCGTGCTGGTCGAGCTGAGACTGGCGAGCCTCCGGCAGGCGGCCGGCACGTCCTGACGCACGCGTTCACTTCAGCAGGTCGCGAATGGCGTTCTCCGAGTTTCGCAGAGGGGTGTCCACGTCAGCGTTGTGACGGATCCGATAGATGTCGGCCATGGCGTGTTCGTCTTACGGGGGAGATGCCCGTCCGGCATCGGTAAACCAGACTGGGTCACCGTGTGATCCTCCGCCATGGAATCGACACCACCATGATCGCATCGGCGAGGCCGCGACACCATGCCTTCGCGGGAGCACCCGGGATGGTCTGCCCCTGGCTTGACCGTCGACCTTCGCGTCCGGGTCGCGACCCCCGAAGATCAGCGCGCCTCCCGGATGGATCACGCAGCTGTGCTCCTAGGAGTCCCTGGTGAGGCTGTAACTGCGGGTGACCGCGGTGAGATCCCCGTCTTCCCTGGTGGCGGCGACCAGGCCGGGAGGTCTGGGGACGAAGCCCGGCACCGCGGCGAACCCGTCGGTCTCAGCGATCACGGTGAGGCGAATCCGGTCCTTGTCCGGTATGCGTATGGTGATCTGGACTCCCTGAGCGGGGATGCCGCGGAAGCGGATCTCCGAGGGCCAGGTGCCGGCGCGCGTGCCGGTGACGGGCACGCGCGCCGACCCGAACCGGCCGGCCGATGCGGTGGCATGGATGATCGGCTGGTCGAGCCGTAGCGTCACCGAGCGTGTCCCCTTTCCGACGGTCACGCGCAGTTTCAGCGTGTCCCTGCTGTGGGCCAGGACGTCGGCTCGCGGGCTTTCGGCGGCGATGGCCGGTGCGGGTCCGGTCCACAGCGTGCCGCGCGCGTACCCGGGGGGCAGCGCGGAGGTGTCATGGCCGGAAACGTACCGCCTGGTCCACTGCGCGGGCTCCGCGTCGGCGCTGACCCAGTGGGCGGTGCGGGTGACGGCGTCCATGACGTACGCCAGATGCGTGCGCTGGGGCTGGTCGGCGTCGAAGTCGTCCACCACGAGCCCGGCGGCGACCAGCCCCGCCGCGAGGAAAAGGGCCGTCAAGGGCACCGCGAGGACGGTGGCCCGCTTCGGCCGGGTGGCGAGATCGGGCAGGAACAGCTCCACGGACGGCACGGCGATCAGCCCGAACAACGCCAGTACCAGCGCGCTCACCCCGCCGAGCGCCAGCCCCATCCCGTCGAAGACGTTCCCGGCCAGGGACGGCAGCACCATCGCGGCCGTGACGGGGCCCGGCATCGCCACGGCCGTCCGCGCCCAGGCAGGCATGCGGAACTGGACCGCGGCCAGCCAGCCGAGCGCGCCCAGCAGCGCCGGCAGGGCGAACAGGAAGGACGCCCCGGGAGCGAACCGGGCGCACAGCAGGCCCAGCCCGGCGAGCCAGGCCAGCGCCCCGACAGTCAGCGCCGCCGGGCCGACCCTGCGCCGCAGCAGCACGTACCAGCCGAGGACCGCCAGCGCGCACAAGACGGCGATCGCCGCCTGGTACGGCCGTGGGCTGTGCAGCAGCCCGCCCATCAGGTCGTAGGCGGGCCGCCAGGCCACCAGCAGTTCCCACAGGCCCTGTGCCAAGGCGACCGATGCCACCAGCGGCACCACGACGGAGACCGTTGCCACCGCGAGCCGAGGCAGGCTCAGCAGCCGCCTGACGCGGGCCACCAGCGCCAAGCCCGCCACCGCGACGACGGCCAGCACCGCCAGCGGCCAGACGAGCTGACCCGTATACGTGATCATGGTGCCGAGCGCGCGGAAGTAGGTGACGTCGTGATCGGAGACCAGCGTCCGCAGGTCCGCGTCGCCGAGGGCGCGCGCCAGCGCCAGCATGTTGCTGCCGTGGTGTTGCAGGCTGCCCCGGTTGAGGTTGGCGATGGAGTCGCCCGCGGTGTGATACAGCGAGGAACGCTGGATGTAGGCGAAGTTCATGCCGGTGAAGCCCGCCTTGGTGAGCGGGGTGAAGTCGGTGTTGTTGGGCAGCAGCCGATACAGCTCCACCATGGCGGAGTGACCGCGCGGCGCCGGAACGGCGTCCGCGAGGGTCTCGACCAGACGGGCGTTGTTCGCGGAGGTCTCGAACATCAGCGACGGCCCGCTGACCCCGCGGGCCTCCCAGTTCAGCAGCACGCCGCCGGCCTTGCCCAGGGGGTGTTCGCGGACGAAGGCCTCGGCGCCGAGCACGCCGTCCTCCTCGCCGTCCGACATGAGCAACACGATGTCGTTACGCGGGCCGGGGCTGCCGCGCAGCGCCCGGACGGTCTCGAGCATCGCGGCCACCGAGGCGCCATCGTCGGAGGCGCCCGGCCCCATGGCCGCGGAGTCGTAGTGCGCGGCGATGAGCACGGTGCCGGTTGAGTGCGTTCCCCGCAGCCGGCCCACGATGTTGTCGACCTGGCCGAACGTCGCCAGCCCCGCCGCGGACCGGGCGCCGACCGAGCGTTGCGTCTCGACCTCCAGCCCCGCCGCGCGCAGGTGCCTGGTCAGGTAGTCCCGGGCCCGGTGGCTCGCCGCGCTGCCGATGGGCCTCGGTTCGGTGGCGAACGCTTTGAGGTGAACAAGGGCGCGCTCGGCGCTGAACTGGTCGTCCGGGGCGGTGGCCGGCAGGGGTTGCATGGTGCTGTCGGCCATGGCCGTCACCATGATCACCGCAGCCACGACCAGCAAGGCCGCCAGCCCGGCCGACAGCCGCCGTGGCGTATCGAACAACTTCGCGATCATGGCCAGGAAGGGTAGGCCGAGCCGCTCGGCCGGCGGAATGAGGCGCCCGCCCGCCTGGACCTGTGGTTTTCCGCATGACCCGTACACGGATGGCTGCACCGCGTCCCGCACCGGGCACCGCACCGCGCCCCGCACCGGATCGAAAGGCCGCCCGCCCCGGGAGTGCAGAGCGAGCGCCCGCGATTGCGAGCCGAGGGTAGTTGGACAACTACCCCTGAGAGCTGGCACGGTGTCCTGATGCGTTTTGTCAGGGCATTTTTCGCGGGTTTGTTAGTTTTGGTGGGATGCATAGTGGCGATCACCGCCGTACCTGTGCGGTGGGCCGATGGTCAGCTGCAGACCGATGCGTACGGAAACACGGTGGCTCCGCTCTTGCAGGATCGGGAGCTGCAACGCCTGTTGGCCAATACCGCGTTCGACGCGGCCAACGAGAAGGGCTACGCGGTTCCGCGCCAGTGGAAGGACCGCGTCCATACCCAGATGGCCACCATCCTCGCCACCGCAGAGGCACGGCAGATCTGGCTGGACGCGAACCTGGCGGCGCGCGATCTCGTGGTGGACGGCACAGGCACCAAGATCGTGGTCGACACCGGTGACCTGATCGATTATGTCCGCCAGCGACTCAAGGCCCACGGCATCAACGTGCCGCGGGCGCCAAGTGAGGCGGACACCCGGCTCACGCTGGTCGACTCACCGGAGATCGCTCAGGCCCGGGAGTCCGTCAACCTGCTGCACACGCTGGCCGGCGTCCTGCCGGTGACCGCGCTCGGCGTACTGGGGCTCGCCGTCCTGATCGCACGGCGGCGGTTCGTGACGCTGGCTTCGGCCGGCTTCGCGGTCGCGCTCGGCATGGGCGGTGCGATGTTCGCGCTGGACGCCGGCAAGGACCAGCTGCTCAGCAACAGCGCCTTCGCGGCCGACGAGGTGACCGGCGCACTGGTGACGGCGGTCTACGACGCGTTCGGGAACTCTTTGCGCGCGGATCTGTTCGGCGCCCTCATCGCCGCGGTCGTCGCCGGCGCGGCGGGTGTGGCGTTGGCCATCGTGGTCCCGCTGCTTCGACGGCGTTCCGGCGCCGCGGAGCATGCAGCGGACCAACGACACGAACCACGGGGGGACGGCGCGCCCATGCGGCCGGGGTACGAGCAGCCGTACGCGCAACAGCAGCACCCGTCAGCACCCTACGCATCGCAACAGTCGTACTCGGAGTCGAGCCGAAGACAGCCCTAGGCGTGTCCTGAGTCAGGATGCTGCGCTCACTCGATCCTCCAGCGGGGCAGTCCGAGGCCGGTCTGGAGCGGTTCCGGTCCCGGCCGCCGAGATCGCCGCCCGCGACTGCTTCGCCGCCCCGGCTGGCGCGGCGGCCCGGGGCCGCGGTCGAGGGGCCGCGCCGGATCTGGCAGCCTTTGAGCGGAGGGCGGCCGAAGCACCCGCCGAGACCGACCCCGCGGTGTCGGATGCGCAGGAAAGGCGGACAGGGATGACCGGTTCGTGGGGGTGGGATCTGCTCATGGGGCTCGCGGTCGCGCTGCTGATCACCTGGTTGGCGTTGATCGGCACTCTGGCGATCGTCCGGCCCCGCGCTGACCTGCTGCGGGAGGCGCTGCGGCTGCTGCCCGACGTGCTGCGCCTGGTGCGCCGCCTGGCCGCCGACCCCGACCTGCCGCGCGGCGTGCGGGTGCGGCTCGCGTTGCTGCTGGCGTATCTGGCCCTGCCCCTGGATGTGGTGCCTGACTTCATCCCCATCCTCGGCTATGCCGACGACGCCATCATCGTCACCGCGGTGCTGCGTTCCGTGGTCCGCCGGGCCGGCCTGCAGGCGATCCGCCGGCACTGGCCGGGCACGGACGACGGCTTCGCCGCCGTGGTCAGGCTGACCGGCCTCGACAAGCCACCCACCACGGCCTGACGCCGTCCTGCAGTCATGCCCTCAGACGAGCAGCCCCAGGGCGCCGACCCGAGCGGCCCCGCTACGCGTCGTGCCGAATCCGATCACGGGAAGGGCCGAAGTCGATGCCCGCCAGTTCGGCCCGCGACGAGACGCCCAGCTTGGGATAGGCCTTGTAAAGGTGGAAGCCCACGGTTCTGGGGCTGAGGAAGAGCTGGGCGCCGATCTGCCGGTTCGTGGCCCCGGTGGCGGCGAGCCGCACCACCTGCAGTTCTTGAGGGGTCAGG
The DNA here is from genome assembly GCF_004349015.1 of Nonomuraea diastatica. Classification (NCBI taxonomy): domain Bacteria; kingdom Bacillati; phylum Actinomycetota; class Actinomycetes; order Streptosporangiales; family Streptosporangiaceae; genus Nonomuraea; species Nonomuraea diastatica. The sequence continues at coordinate 7,769 of NZ_SMKP01000144.1, read as the reverse complement.
GTGTCGAGCGGTGCGGTGTCGGCGCGGCGTGCCGGCGCGGTGGCGGGGACGCCGGTCGCGGCCAGTTCCGTGCGGGCTCGTTCGGCCCAGGGCGCGGCGCCCATCGCGGTGAAGCCGGTCAAGGCGGCGCTGAGTTGCGCGCCGGCGTCGGCGCGGCGCCGTGCCCGCCGCAGCCATTCGCCGTACATGAGCTGAGTCCTGGCTCGTTCGAAAGGCCGCCCGCCCCTGGAGTGCAGAGCGAGCGCCGAGTCGAAGTGCGCCTCGGCCTGGTCGCGTGGGGCGAGCAGGGCGTGGCAACGGTGGGCGACGGCCGCCGCCCATGGCCGGCCGCTGGCCGCTGCCCAGGCATCGAACCGAGCGAATGCCGAGGTCGCCCGGTGGGGCTCGTTCAGGCGGGCACACGCCTCGACGTGGTCGGCGATGGCGAAGGTGACGATCACGGTGTGGCCGAGTGGCCCGTCGAGCACCCGTGCCATCCGCTCGGCCACCGCGTCGTAGCGCGTTCGTACGAGGTCGAGCAGGGTGAGCGCGCACCCGCCCCACCCGGAGCCGTTGCGCTCCTGGGCGGTGCCCTCCGCCTGGCGGGCGAGGCGGCGGCATTCCTCGTCCTCACCTCGGATGGCGGCCAGGCGCGCCAGAATGCCGTGAAGGTGCAGCAGCCGTCCCGCCTGTCCGGTGTCGTGCGCGATCCGCCAGGCCTCGGCGCCGGATTCGGTGGCAATCCCTCAGCCCGTCGAGGCGTCCGGGCCGGTCCCGGTGACGTCGGCCGCGGGGATGGCGGAACGCAGGAGCGGCAGGCCGCCGCCGGGTCGCCGGCGGACACCCGCTTCTTCGACCGGATGATCGTCAAGGGTTACCGTCCTCGGCTCGCCCTCCTCGTGGAGATCGAGGAGGTCTTCTACCACTGCTCCAAGTCCTTCCTTCGCTCCTCCCTCTGGAAGCCCGAGACGTGGACTCCCGACGCGGCCCCCTCCAGGGCCCGTATCGCCAAATCCCTGGAACGTCCCGACGAGGAGCTGGAGGACCTGGAGGTCTACTACGGCCCGCAGTACGGCCGGCGTTTGTACGGCTGACCGTCACCGCACTCCTGTCACCTGGTCAGACGCGGGATGACCGCCGCGCCGGGTGGCGTCCACCAGAGCCTGGAACAGGCGGAGCGGATCCTCGGCGACGCGGTTGCAGACGTACAGCCACCACTGGGTGCCGAACAGATGTACTCCCTGACCGGATGCCCGCGATCCCGCATCGTCCGCACCTGATCGACGCCGAGTCCGAGCAGCATCTCGACCTCGTACGCGCCGGAGTCCCGCCGCATGTGCGGCTGCAGCTCATCGAGGAGATCCAGGTCGTGGGTGGCGATCGAGCAGAGGTGGCCGCTGTCCAGCAGGAGGGTCGCGTGCGCGAGGTACGCCGCCCGCAGCTCGTGGCTGTCACGGGGGTAGGCGATGGACTCGGGTTCGAGAAAGGAGCCCTTCGCCAGGCGAATGCGGCCGGGCCGCCGCAGCAGGCGGTCCAGGTCCTCGGCCGTCCGGTGCAGACGGGCCTGGATGGTGACACCGACGTGGTCGAAACGCTCGCAGAGGCGTTCGTGGGTCCACAGGATGAGATCCGTCCGATCGGAGCCCTCCGCGGAGATCATCATTTCCTGGCCCGCGGCGGCGGTGGCCTCGGCCAGCCGGGTGGCGTTGGCCAGCCCCAGCTCCCGGTCCACCACCGAGCCGATGTGGGAGAGATCGAGGGACACCGAGCAATTCGTCCCGCGGGCTGCGGCCTGCCGTGACAGGTCGAGGAATATCTCGGTTTCGGCCGTGGCCAGGCCGGCGTCCCGGCAGCTCTCCCCCATGTAGTCAAGGGTGGCGGACCTGCCCTCCGCGTTCACCAGGGCGGCCCGGGCGAGCGCCTCGGCAACGGTCTGGCCACCGACGTACCGTTCGGCCACCCGCCAGGCCACCTCGCGCAGTGCGGGATCCGCGGCGACCTGGTCTTTCAGGACCTCGTCAAGGGCCAGTGCCCGCATCGCCTGGGTAGCCTGCTCCATCACGGTCATCATCATCGTCCTTTCACCCGAGAGCCGGAACTCTATCGTCAATGAACATTTTTTTAGAAGGTACTACGCCGTCCGGGGAGGCGGTAAAGAAGCGGCCCTTGGGCGGCGCTCTCCACCGCATCGCGTTCGCGACCGCTTGCGGCCGGTCTGTCCGCTGCGGCGGGGAGCGGGGTCGATCTCGGCCCGGAGACGGTGGAAGCGGGATCAGGTGGCCGTGTCGTCGGGCAGGAGGTGATCGAGGCCGAGGGCGCCGAAATACCCGTAGAAGAGGAAGCGGATGGACCAATCGGCCATCTGGCGCGGCGGGTAAGGCAGGCTCCGATCCAGCCACCAGGCGACCATGCCGAGAAAGAGTTCTGTGGCGAACACCGGGATGAGCGTCATGGGCATGCGGGCCTGGTCCGGGTCGGGTTCGGCGGTGTCGATCCGCTCCGCGATCCCCCCGCTCAGCAACTCACGTGCCCTGATCATGAACCGGCGGTTCCGCGGGTAGCCGAGCAGCGGCTGGTACATCCGGTGGTGTTCGGCGAAGTGCTGGAACAGCCTCTCCGCGCCCGCGATCCTCGAGGCCAACTCGGCGAGTTCGTCTCCGCCCGCCCAGCCCGGGCGCACGGGCGTGAACTTCCCGACCTCCTCGATCGCCTCCGCGAGGACGTCGACCGCGAGGTCTTCCTTGTCCTCGTAGTGGCGGTAGAAGGTCGCGCGGTTCACCATCGCCAGGCCGGCGATGTCGCCGACGGTGATGGCGTCGTAGCCGCGCTCACCGGCCAACTGCACCAGCGCGGGCGCGCAGATGTGCCCGGGTCCGGACCACTCGCAGGTCTCCGGCCTGCTCCGGTCTCTGCGACACTTTGTCCTCGCTGTTGCGTATGCGCCAGTGGGCCGCTTCTGTTGATTGAGGGCCACTCTACGGCGTGCCTACGGTTGGGCCGTCTGCGAGACATCCATCAATGGCGGCCGGTCGGCGGGTGACCGCGCGAGCCGCGCATCTGAGGGCCTCGACCTACCTCCGCGCGGCGGAGTTCTTCTTCCCTGCGAACCGGCTGGAGGAACGGCGGAAGCTGTATGAGGAGAGCCTCACACAGTTCGACGCCGCGGCGGAGCTCATGCCCCACCCTGTCGAGAAGGTCGAGATTCCCTACGAGGACGGTGTCACGCTTCCCGGCTACGTCTTCACCGTCGCCGACGACGGGCGCCAGCGGCCGACGGTGGTGTTGTGCGGCGGGGTGGACGGCTCCGGCGAGGAGATGTACCTGCTGGGCGGGATTCCCGACGCGCTGGCACACGGGCTGAACGTCATCGTGTTTCACGGCCCCGGGCAGCGCGGGCTCCAGCTCAGCCATCCCCACCTCACGTTCCGCGCGGACTACGAGGTGCCACTCGGCGCGGTCGTGGACCATGCCGTCGGCCGGCCGGACGTGGACGGCGAGCGAGTCGCCCTGTACGGAGTGAGCTATGGCGGCTACCTGGCTCCCCGGGCGGCAGCGCACGACGGGCGGGTCAGAGCGTTGGTGGCCAACTCGCCGATGCACGCGCCGCTCGGCGTCATCATGGGCGGCGCCGAGCGCACGGCCACCGGAGTGGCGGAACAGCTCGACGAGGCCGGCTGGTCCGGACGGACCATGGTCGAGAACTACTTCATGTGGAACCACGGGGTGAGCCACCTCGAGGAATTCGCCGCTCACGCCCGGGCCTTCACCCTGGACAGCCTGGAAGAACAGATCACCTGCCCCACGCTGAGCCTGGTCGCCGAAGGGGAGACGGACATCGCGACGGAGCAGGCCCGCCGCTTCCACCACGCACTACGCGCTCCCAAGAGCTTCGCGACGCTTCCCTCCGTGGACGGCGCCGACACCCACTGCGGCATCAGCAACATCCCGTACACGTCGGCCATTGCCTACGACTGGCTCGCCGAGCGTCTGCGGTAGCCGCACGCGCATCGGTCAGCCACGGGCCTGGTAAACCTGGGTGTTCTGGGCGGCGGCGATCTTCCACAGGCCCGCCGTCTTGGCCAGGATGTAGAAAGGGCGGCCTTCTGGATCGCCTGTGGGCTTGCCGCCCTGGTCGACGGGCACCTGGTGGACGTTGACCGCGGCGACGTCCGGGCGGATGAAAAGGATCCGCACGGGCGTGTAGGTCGCGGTGCCGTGTTTGCTCGCCCCCGGCAGCACCTGCGCGGTGAAGTCGTGAATGGTGTCCCACCCCGACAGTCGATGGCCGTGACCGGTCGTCCACACCGGATCCGCCTTGCTGAACAGGCTCAGAAAATCCTCGACCCGCTCATTGTGCTGCGCTTCCTGGACCGCCGCGACCAGCGCGACGATCGCCTCGACATCGCCCTGCGGGTCGTCCGCGTCACCGAAGACGTCAATGTTCATCGTCACTCCTCAAGCGCCGTTCACCCTTGCCAGGTCATGCTCGCAGGGAATGCGCGCTCGTCGGCTCGGATGATTCGGACAACCTCCAAGAAGAATCGGACACGATGCTGTGCGCGATGCCTACCCGTGTGGCACACGCATATCTGGTGGCTCTACGTTGGAAATCCGGCAGGGCATCCGGAGCACCCGCATCTCGGCGGCAAGAAGGCCCGGCAGCTGAGTCAGGCCCAAGGACGTATCAGAGGACATGAGAATTCTGGTGTTGGGCGGCACCCGGTTCGTGGGCCGTGCCATCGTCGACGCCCTGTCGGGTGATCACGAGGTGTCGGTGCTCAACCGGGCGACTCGGCCGCTGTGGGACCGCAGGTTGACGCAGGTGGTCGCCGACCGGACCGACGCGGGTCAGATGCGCCGAGCGCTCGGCGGCGCCTTCTACGACGCCGTCGTCGATGTGTCGGGGACCGAACCCGTGCACGTCTCGAATGTCATTCGCGCGCTGCCACGGGGGGACGGCCTGCGCTACGTCTACATCAGCTCGGCCGCCGTCTACAACCGGCTGTCCGCCGACCCTCCCTTCGCAGAGGAGGACAGGGCGGACGGCGACGCGATCTGGGACGGCTACGGGGAGGCGAAAGCCGCCTGCGAGACGTTGCTGCGCGACGCTTTTCCCTCCGGAGCCCTCACGATCCTGCGCCCCCCTTATGTCTACGGTCCTCACAACGCTGAGCAGCGGGAGCAGTTTCTCTGGGCCCGTATGATCTCCGGCCGGCCGGTCCTCGTTCCGGGCGACGGCGGCACCCGTATCCAGTTCATCGACGCCAGGGCGCTGGCGCGCATTGTCGTCACGGCTTGCGAGGGAAGGCTCGTGCCGGATGTGTACAACGTGGGGGAGCACGCCACGTATTCGTTTCTCGAATACCTGCGCATATTGGCGCGTGTCGCGGAGGTCACGCCTCGGTTGGAGATGGTCACGGACACGTCGATCAGCCCGCGTGACTATTTCCCGTTCCGTGACGTGGAACTGACGCTCGAAGTGAGCCGGCTGGCAGCCGCGGGCGTCACGGAAGGCTTGCCTCTCACGGAGGGCTTGGCGGAGACTCTGGCCTGGTTCCGGCGGTACGGCGATCTGAAGCACGTTCCCGCGCCTTAGGATACTTCGCGATTTCCGAGCGGCCAGCCGAGCTGGTGCGGTGACCAAGAACTGTCACCGGGTCACTAGCCTTTTTCGCATGACCACGGAAGGTCGGCTCGCCACTGTCGATGGCCTGCTGGCCCGTACTTTTCCGAGCGGAGAAGAACGCGTGGTGCTGGCCCGAGGGGCGTGGGAGGGGTATCGCTCCAGCGGACAGCGCCACCACATGTGCGTCCTGAAGGCCGGCCAGGACTTCTGGGACGACCGCAGCGAGGATGTCGTCGCGGCGGCAGAGGAAGAGATCGCCGCCGCCTTCGAGGCGTTGGTGACCGCCCTGACGTCGCGTTGGGGCCGACATGAGGTGGTCGATCTGTGGCCGTACTTGGAGAGTGAGATTCCCGTGCCTGAGCCGATGAACGAGCTTTGCCAGCTCAGCGGTGCGATGTTCGTCTGGCGTCCGGGCGCGGGCCGGTGGGTTGCACTCGCGGTCGGTCAGGCTGATCCGGAGTTCCCGATCGTGTTGCTCGCAGCCGTTGGTGAAACGTCGCTTCTCTAGGCATCCCGAGGCCGCCCGGTGAACCCACCGTGGATGGCTTCCGACAGGCGTGGAGTCAGCGCCGTCCGTACGTCAGCCGCCGCAATGCCGCTTCAGCGGGCCCCCTTCGCCCGCCTGGGGCCAGCAGCGCAGCGAGTGCAACGGTGGCCAGCCAGGTCATCACGGCGATCCCGGAGGCCGCGGCGTCGCCGACGCGCGTGCCGAGCCCTCCCGCGTAGGGGGCGAACAAGGCCACGAAGATCACCGACTGGAGGAGGTAGCAGGTCAGCGACCACTGGCCGCACGCCGCGAGGGCCCTGGTGAGCGGGCCGGGATGGCCGCGCCGCCTCCGGCCGGCGACGAGCCCGATGATCGCCGCGTACGCGAGGCCGCCGGCGATGCCGGTCACGCTGTGCAGCGCGTACGCGGACACGGCCACCAGATCGGACGGCGTCCAGACCAGGGTGTCGATCAGCATCAGCGGAACTCCGCCGGCGACGGCCAGCGCTGCGCCCACGCCGGCGACCCGGGAGAGCAGGCGCCGGTTCACCACCGGGTCCTCCAGCACGCGGCGCCGGGCCGCCCAGATTCCGAACAGGAAGGCGGGGACCACGCTGGCGGCGAAGTAGGTGGGTGTCATTCCGGACCATCCGATGAGCCGCATCACGGTCGCCTCGATCGGGTCCGCCATGGCGGCGGGGGTGTCGCCCTTGGGCGCCGAGACGGTGAGCAGCCCGAAGCCGAACAGCACCACGACGTGCAGCGCCGATCCGATTGCCGCAGCCCGTAGCACGACCCGGTCCTCGCGCCGGATGAAGCCGAGGAGCGCGAGCCCGACCAGCCCGTAGGCGCCGAGGATGTCGCCGAAGAAGAGCAGCAGCGCGTGGCAGAACCCGAATGCCAGCAGCCACAGGCTCCGGCGGCGCAGTAAGGTGCGCACCTGCGGCCAGCTCCTGCCCACGGCGAGCTGCCGGTTCGCGAGCTGCACCAGGCCGTAGCCGAACAGGGCCGCGAACATGGGCAGCGCCCGCCCGTCCACCAGGAGGATCTGCGCCCCGGCGACCACCTTGTCGAGGGCGGTGCCGTCGAGGGCGTAGCCGCGGAAGCCCGCCTCATGGCCGGACAGGTACATGTGTGCGTGTGCCAGTGCGATGAGCAGCAGCATCAGTCCGCGCGCGAGATCGGGTGCGAGTGCGCGCCGCGTGATGGGGGTGGCCCCGTGCACGGGAGCCGGTGGGGCAATGGACATGGTTGTCCCCTCGAAGTTAGATACACAGCTGTAGCTAAGCCAAGATAGCTACAGTCGTGTATCTAAGCAAGTGGGATGAATCCGCTCCTTGTGCCCGACCGGCGAGCCGCTATACAACTGTAGCTACAAGATTGTAGCTACAGTTGCCTAGCTAACCCGCCTGGGTGCCTGTTCGTGCCCAGGCTTCCGCGTACGGACAGGGAGAGAACACGTGACGGTCGAACTGCCGCAACCGCCGCCCACCGAGGTGCGCCTCGACTGGAGCTCCAGGACCAGTGTGTCGCGCACGACGTTGACCACGCACATGTGGACCGCCCCGCCGTTGCGTCGCGGTTCGCAGATCCACGACAAGGCGTTCGACGCGCTCCGCGACCTCAACGTCAGCCTCGCGCGCTTCCTGCCCTGGTATTCCCACCCCCGCTTGGCGG
>NZ_SMKP01000143.1:0-28239 GCF_004349015.1 Nonomuraea diastatica | reverse complement strand
GCCAGACCGCCCCGGCGGGGCTCGGCGCCCACTCGGGCCGCACCTTTCCCCCCGGGCAGGTGATACCGCTCGAAGAGGGCATGTATCCCGACCTCCCCTCGGGCGAGAGCGCACTCCGCGGCCCTGAGGACACGGCGCCCGTGCCGAGGGTGCCGTCGGGCCCTGCTCCTGAGACCACCCCCGTACCCAGGGTGAAGGCGGCCCCGGACGGCGAGACCGCAGCCGTGCCGCGGCTGCCGTCGGCGGGCGAGATGCCGCGGGGCCGTGAGAGGCCCACCCGCCGCGGCGGACGTCGCAGCCGTGAGGCACCGCCGTCCGGCTACGGCACGCCACCCCAGGAGCAGGAGCCGCCGCCCGGCCCCGGCTCCCCTTACGGACAGGAACCGCCCGGCCAGGGCACTCCTTTCGGGCAGGAACCGCCTGGTCAGGGTTCGGGATTCGGGGCAGGCGGGCGTGCCGGGCAGGGCGGTGGCGTGTCCGAGCAGGGTGTGCGTCCCGAACAGGGCATGCATCCGGGCCAGAGTGCCGCGCGGGGAGCTCAGGGACAGGCGGCCCCACGGCATGGGATGGCGGGTGCTCCCGGCATGCCCGAGAGCCGGGCCCGGCATCGGCATCCGGACCAGCAGGTCTGGCCTCCCGCCTACCGTGAGCCGCCGGAGGGCCTCACACAGCCGCTGCCGGCCGTCCAGCCCCCCGCCGACCAGCCGCCGTCCCCATACGACCAGCCCTCCCCATACGACCGGCCGTCGCCGCAGTCATCGCCGTACGACCAGCCGTCGCCGTACGGCGGTCCTCCGGCCGGATCGCCGCCTCAGGGCGCCTCTGGGACGGCTCAGGCCGCCGCGGGCACCGGGGCGGCGGCGGTCGCCGCGTCGCATGCTGCCGGGCCAGGCGGGTCGCCTCAGCACGCCGATCCCGGGGCCGGCGGGCCATCAGCCGCGTTCGCCCAGCACCGTACGCCCCATCCCGACGATCCCCAGGGCGGACCCTACGACGGCCCCCAGGGCGGCTCGCAGGGCAGGGCTCGCGAGAGGGCGCAGGACGGCGCTCGGGGCAGGGCGCGAGCGGGCGGCGGGAGGCGTTCGGCGAAGGGGCCGCGCAACCGCAAGGTCCTGATCGCCGCCGGTGCCGTGATGGTGTCGCTGCTCACCATGGGCGCGCAGACGGTCGACGGCTACCTGTTCTACGAGAAGGTCGCCGCGCAGGAAACCAAGGAGGTCGTCGTGGCCGCCGGCCAGGCGGGCACCGTCTACAACATCGAGTGGACGGCCGCGGTGGCGCCCATGGAGGCACCTGCGGGCAGCAAGCACGGCCCCGAGGTCACCTGGCTGAAGGTGGACATCACCAAGAAGGTGGTCAACGAGTCGAACGCCACCATGACCGCCCTGCCCTACGAGATCAGGCTGACGGACCGCGCGGACCGTACGTGGACCGTGGAGCTGCGGGACGGCGAGCGGCCGACGGACCGGCTGGCGGTGGGCAAGACGTACGAGATCGAGGGTTTGGCCGTCGTGCCGACCCCGGTGGCGAACGAGGTCGAGATCTCGTTCAGGCCGAGTGGCTACCGTTCCGACACGCCGGTGGATGACCTGTTCGACAGGGAAGCCATGGAGAAGGCGGAGAAGGACGACACGGTGCTGCGGTTCAGGCGTCGCTGAGCCGCTCGCCCTTGGCGCGGGCTCTGGTGGCCGCGATGTCGAACGTGGCCGCCAGGAGCGCCATGGTGAGCACGGTCGTGATCATCTCGCGCAGGAAGCCGATGGGCGGTCCGGCGAAGGCCCACGTCCATTCCGCGCGCGAGCCGATGAGTGCCCGCAGCCCCCGGTCGCCGTACTGGGCGGCCACCGAGATGGCCACGTAGCACAGGCACAACATGCCGAAGAGCGGCGCGCCGCCGTTGAAGACCATCCGCAGGGAGTTGGCCAGCGGCACCCAGCGTTCCCGGAAGCCGACGGTGACCTGGTCGAACGACCTTTGCGTGAGGTCGTGGCTGGATTCGAGGCGGTCCACGCCGCGCTCCAGGCGGGTGCCCTTGAACAGGGTGCGGGTCTCGTCGGAGAAGGCGCCGTAGACGAGCATGGCCACGGTCAGCCAGGCCAGCGGGACCGCGACCGCATCCAGGAACAGCGGCCAGAGCTCGCTGAAGGTGCTGGTGATGCCGTCCCACAGCGGTACGTTCTTCTGCGCCTCGGACCAGACCTCCTTGGACCCGGCGACGACTGTGCGGTGCTCCATCCATTCGGAGCGCGCGTCGGCGATGGCGACGGTGGCGTTCAGCCCGTAGAACATGAACGCGAACTCGGAGAAGGCCGCGGCGAAGCCGTAGAACCTGGTCTTGCCCTGTTCCACGAGCTTCGCGAAGAGCGTCTTCAGCCCGAACATGACGACCATCGCGCCGAGCGACACGCGCCAGTCGAGGTCGATGAGGCCGCGGCCGACCTGGGACTCCTCACCGAACCAGGATGCGTCCGTCATTTCCTGGAAATTGTGGAACAGGTCCATCTGGTAGATGTCCCTGGCGTCCTCGGTGTGGAATCCCCACGCCAGGTAGAGCACGGCGAAGGCGGGGGCGACCCGGTCCAGCGTACGGAAGAAGCGCTCGTCGGGCACGCCCTCGTCGGCTCTGGCCCGCATCTCCCACAGCGCGTTGCGCAGGCAGTAGAGCATGCCGGCGGTGACCGTCACCGCGGACATGACGACGAACGTGAGCAGGGTCATGACGGCCACCAGCCGGAGCTGCCGGAAGTCGCCGTACGCCACCTCGGTGGCGCCGTACATCAACACGAAGCGCACGAGCTCGCCGGCGGCGAACCAGAGGATCAGCGGCAGGGCGCATCTGCCCACGAGCCGCAGCGTGTGCAGGGGCAGCGAGTACGGCGACGGCATCCGCTGAGCCGGCGTAGGCCCAGGTCGGGGCGGATCCATCACACCTGTCGAACCGGACATCTGTCGAATCGTATCGGCCTGTCCCTTCTGCCGCAGCCGCAACTCCCTGATTGTGTGCACGATCAGTTCCAGGGCGGTGACATATGAGTGACGCGCGAGCCGACCCGGCGACGGGACGCCGCCCTTGCGGCACCATGACGGTCATGGACTCGCGCCCCGCACTCGACACCGATCCCCGTGTGGTGGGAGAACGCCTGCGGCGGCTGCGCCAGGCGCGCGGTGTGTCACTCTCCGAGCTGGCCAAGCGTGCCGGCATCGGCAAAGCCACCCTGTCGGGCGTCGAGACGGGCGCCCGCAACCCGACGCTGGACACGCTCTGGGCGATCACCGCGCAGCTCGGCGTGCCGATCGGCGCGATACTCGACTCGCCGCCCGAGCCGCAGATCATGCGCGGCACGGCCATCGAGGCCCAGCTGCTGGAGGTGTTCGAGGACGGCGCCGTGACGTACGAGCTCTACCGCCTCCGTGTCCCGCCCGGCCTCACCCAGACCTCCCCCGCCCACCACGCGGGCGTCAGCGAGCACCTCACGGTCTTCACCGGCGCCCTCAGCGCGGGCCCGCTCGACGAGCCGCTCACTGCCGGCCCCGGCGACCACATCTCGTGGCGGGCCGACGTGCCGCACGGCTACCGGGCGCACGGCCCCGACGTCGTGCGCGCCACGCTCCTCATGCGCTACCCCAAACCCTGAGCGTGCCGGGCCGGACCGCATCCTGGACGTCACCGCGAACCCGCCGCCCGCGTGCACGCAGGCCACGCCCTGGTCGCGCGTCCGTTGCACGCGGTGAGGCCCGCGTCGGACAGACGCGGGCCTCACGTGAAACGGGCTCAGACGGCCACGGCGAGCTGGGCGACCTCGCCCAGCTTGGCCTCGACCTGGACGTCGCGGGTCACACCGCCGCCCGCGATGATGCGCACGGTCCAGTCGCCGGGAGCGGCGAAGAACCGGAAGACGCCGTCGTCGGACACCACGACCTCACCGGTGAACTCGCCGGACCCGTCGAGCAGCCGGGCGTAGGCGGTGCCGGCGCCGGTCACCACACCCTGGATCACGGCCTGGTTGGACAGATCGATTCCGGCCGGCAGCGCGATCGTCTGCTCCGGCGCTCCGCAGCCCTGTGCAGCGCTGGTCATCAGCGGGCCTCCCCCAGCTCGATCGGCACGCCCACGAGCGAGCCGTATTCGGTCCATGAACCGTCGTAGTTCTTCACGTTGTCCTGCCCCAGGATCTCGTGCAGGACGAACCACGTGTGCGCGGAACGCTCGCCGATGCGGCAGTAGGCGATGGTGTCCTTGCCGAAGTCGACACCGGCCTCGGAGTAGAGCGTGCGCAGGTCGTCGTCGGACTTGAACGTGCCGTCGTCGTTGGCGGCCTTGGACCACGGGATGTTGCGGGCCGTGGGCACGTGGCCGCCGCGCTGCGCCTGCTCCTGCGGGAGGTGCGCGGGAGCGAGCAGCTTGCCGGTGAACTCGTCGGGCGAGCGCACGTCGACCAGGTTGAGCTTGCCGATGGCGGCGACCACGTCGTCGCGGAAGGCGCGGATCGCGGCGTCCTGCTCCTCGGCGACGTATTGGGTCTCGGGCCGCTGGGGCACGTCGCGCACCAGCTCGCGGGAGTCGAGCTCCCACTTCTTGCGGCCGCCGTCGAGCAGCTTGACGTTGTCGTGACCGTAGAGCTTGAAGTACCAGTAGGCGTAGGCGGCGAACCAGTTGTTGTTGCCGCCGTAGAGGACGACGGTGTCGTCGTTGGCGATGCCGCGGTCGGAGAGCAGGGCCTCGAAACCGGTCTTGTCCACGAAGTCGCGACGCACCGGGTCCTGCAGGTCCTGCCGCCAGTCGACCTTCACGGCGCCACGGATGTGGCCCTTGTCGTAGGCGCTGACGTCCTCGTCGACCTCGACGAGAACGACTCCGGGGGTGTCGAGGTTGGCCTCGACCCAGTCGGCGTCCACCAGGGCGGCGGAACGGCTCATTGGGATACCTCCATGTTGGCAGCGGGCAGTAGACGACGAATCAGCAGGTACATCTCGCAGCCGAGGCAGAATCCGAAGGCTGCGTTGAGGAATGCGGCGAGGAGAGCCGCGGCCGTGGCCGCCAGGGCCAGCGGCACGATCCCGGTGAAGTATCCGGCCAGGCCCGCGAGCGCGAAGACCAGCCCCACCAGCTGCGCGAAACGCGGCGGGCGGGCGTCTTCCGTCTCGTTGGGCGCGCTCTTGACGAACGCCTTGAAGAGCATCACATAGGGAGAGCGGCGGGCGACTCCGAGCGCGAAGACCGCCGCCTGGGCGGCGAGAAGCCAGACGCTCTCCGTCACCAGGACGGAGATCAGGACCAGCGTGGTGATGGCCGCGCCGAAACGCAGCGCTCTAGGGTCGGCACGCATCGTGGGATGCTCCTGAAGGGGTCGATTGGAGCGGATCGCAGGTCCGCGAGATCGTCCTCAGGCAGCGCGACAGAGCGCAGTGGCGACGCGGCAGAAGTCAACCGCGCGCCGCTTCGTCAGCAGCTCTGTCGATGGGTTCATGCTCACGACCCTACTCGGCGTCTCGTCATCTGTCACTTCTCGTCCGGTTATTGAGACGATCTGTCTGGTACGCGGACCGGCCATGACGCCGTCACGCGGGCGGCAGGGCGTCGGCCACCGCGGCCAAAACGTCGGCCTTGCGGGGCTGGCCCGAGGCTCTCTTGACGACGGTGCCCGCGGCGTCGAGCACGAGGACGGTGGGCGTGCGCATGATGTCGAGCCTGCGTACGAGGTCGAGCCGCGACTCGGCGTCGATCTCGATGTGGCTCACCCCCGGCACGAGCGTGCTCACGTCGGCCAGGACCCGCCGGGTGGCCCGGCACGGCTGGCAGAACGCGGTGGAGAACTGCACCAGTGTCGCCCGCTCGCCCAGCCCCTCGCCCAGGTCGGACCCGGACAGTCTCTCGGGCAGCCGCTCCCCGCCCACGTCACGCACCCTTCCGCCGCGGCGCAGGTGCACCACGCCGATCACCGCACCGAGCGCCAGCATGGCCAGCGCCACCCACAGACCAGACATCACTTCGTGCAAACCGCGGACGGCCGCGATTATTTCCGCACCGGGATCCGCACGAGCGCCTTCCCCTTCTCGTCGACGAGCTCGAACCTGGCGATGTCGCCCATGGGCAGCGACGTCGTGCTCTTGAAGACGGCGTTGTCCTGGTAGCGGACGTCCCAGCTCCCCGCGGGGTCGCGCCGCCCGTCGCGGGACACGACGACGAGGCGGGCGGTCGTGCCGGCCGGCACGCCGTCGACGCTCACGCTCAGCTCGGTGCCGCCGTCTCCGGGAAAGGCCGTCACGGTGGCGCGGTAGCCCATGGTGGTGTTCCCGCCGGCGAACTCACGGCCGGCGACCGCCCGCTCCGTCGGCTTCGGCACGGGCGCCGTGCTCGCGCTCGGCTTGGAGTCGCTGTAGAGCTCGGCTCTGGGCTCCGCCTCGGCCTTCTCCTGGCTGGACTGCGACGAGTTGGCGGCCGCCGGCGCGGCGGCCGAGCCCTCATGGCTCGTGGTGTTGACGGTCGTCCAGACCGTGCCGCCCACCACCAGCACCGCGGCGGACGCGGCGACCGCCATCAGCACGCGGCCACGCCTGTTGCGCCTGGCGCGGTCATTCAGCAGCCGGTCGAGCACCTGGCGAGGGGGGCTGGACACCAGCTCCACATCGCGTTCGGACACCTTGCCGAGGAACGACGCCACGCCCTCGAACTCGACCAGCTCGGCGCCGCACGCCTCGCAGGTCGCCAGGTGGTCGTCGATCTCCAGTGCCTCGTCGGGGTCCAGCGCTCCGAGGGCGTGCGCCCCCATGGCCAGCCGGATCTCCTCGCACGTCATCATGGCGCCAGCCCCCGCTCCTCGAGCGCCAGTTTCAGGGCGCGCAGCGCGTAGTAGGTGCGCGACTTGACGGTGCCCGGCGGAACGCCGAGCGTCGCGGACGCCTCCCTCACCGACCGCCCCCGGTAGTAGACCTCCAGGAGCACCTCGCGGTGCTCCGGCCGCAGCGCGGCCAGCGCCTCGGCCACGGACCACGACTCGACGGCCCGCTCCAGCTCGTCGTCGGCCGGTATGACCGCCAGCGCCTCGTCGCTGATCTCCTGCGGCCTGGCCTTCCTGGCGCGGTGCTGGTCGAAGACGAGATTGCGGGCCACGGTGAACAACCACGCCCTGATCGGCCGGTCGGAGAGCGCCTCGGGATGCCGCCAGGCCCGCAACAGGGTCTCCTGCACGACGTCCTCCGCGCGCCCCGAGTCACCGGTCAGCCGCAGGACATAGCCGTAGAGCGGCCCGGCGTGCTCGTCGAAGAGGGTCCTCACAAGTTCCTCGTCGGCCGTGCCGGCTGCGCTCACAGGGTCCCTCCCCCTGTGCGCTTCGCCCTGGCTCGCTCGCTGCGCTCTCTCACGTCCCTCATCACGTACGCGAGGGCGCCGCGGTTCATTCTCATCCACGAAGCGGCACGTCAGACGCTTCGGCCGCGAACTCCAGCCCGTCGGCCACGTTCTTCACCCCGGTCACCTTGACGTCGAAGGGCAACTTTCCCTGGAACGGGATCGTGTACGAGATGAACCGCGCGGCCTGGTCGGGCAGGTCCTTGATCTTCTCCGCCTGGAGCCGGATGCCGCCGTCGGCCACCTCGACCGTCATCTCTGCCTCGAACGTCACCTTCTTCACCCCGACCATCACCTCACCCGAGGCGACGAGCCGCCGCCCGTTCCCGCTGATCTTGACGCCGCGCGGGGCGAACTTGTCGATCGTGGCCCTGGTCAGCGTGCCGCTGACGGTCACGCGCCGGGCCCTGATATCGGCTCTGTTCTGGAGGACGTCGGCCAGCGGGGCGGTCACGTCGTAGGCGGCGCCCCGCAGGTTCCGCACCGGCACGCCGGCGTAGGTCAGGGTGCCGAGATCGAAGCGTACTTCCGGGTAGTGCCCGGAGAGGGCCTGGGTGAGAAAGGGGATGCCCTCGATGGTCACCGTCGGCGTGCCGGACAGATCGGTGGCCGCCGCGATCCTGTTGGCGAGGTCGCGCTGCACTCCTGCCACGGCGACCCTGTCGACGGCGACAAGAAGAATGATCAGCACGATCAGAGAAACGATCAGCTTCCGCATGGGGCTCCCAGTCTCAAGCGGGGGTCAAGAGCCTACCGATGTCCTTCCCCGCCGAAGACGGCGATCACCCGCCCGCGAAGGGCGGCAGCACCTCCACGGTCGCGCCGTCGCCGAGGACCACCTCGGTGTGAGGTCGCCTGCCGACGGGAAGGCCGTCCACGAGGAACGACGACCGCCGGACAACACGTGCCAGATCGGCACGATTTTGTGTGATTTGCGTCATGAGTTCGTCAAGAGTGACCGCGTCGAAGGATTCTTCCGCCACGCCGGCCGCCTCCTTGGCAGCGGCCCAATAACGTACTTTTCCCCTGGCCATGGGCACCTCACAATCCCTTTGATCCTATTGTGCGCCGCCCTTAACACGCATGTTTCCGGCGACGCCCTGTTCATCCCGTGGGCGCGCAATGGACGCCACTTACCCGTGAGATATCCTCGCCTACAGGACTCGGG
Organism: Nonomuraea diastatica; assembly: GCF_004349015.1. Classification (NCBI taxonomy): domain Bacteria; kingdom Bacillati; phylum Actinomycetota; class Actinomycetes; order Streptosporangiales; family Streptosporangiaceae; genus Nonomuraea; species Nonomuraea diastatica. Next base: position 19,723 of record NZ_SMKP01000143.1, on the reverse strand, counting down.
CGACGTAGCCCCCGGGTCCTTGCGCGTTTGAGGAGGCCCTGATGAGCAACTTGCTCCTGCTGACCAACGCCCTCGAGCCGTCCGCCGAGGTGCTTCCGGCGCTGGGGTTGCTCCTCCACTCGGTCAGAGTGGCGCCCGCCGAGGCGTCCGCGCTGATCGACGCCCCACCCGCCGACGCGGTGCTGGTCGACGCGCGCAAGGAGCTCGTGCAGGCCAAGAGCCTGTGCCGGCTGATCCGCACGACCGGCATCGACTGCCCGCTCCTGGTGATCGTGACCGAGGGCGGGCTGGCCGCTATGAGCGCCGAGTGGGGCGTCGACGACGTGCTGCTCGACAACGCCGGGCCGGCCGAGGTGGAGGCGCGCCTGCGCATGGCCACGGGCCGCATCTCCCAGGCCGCCACGGAAGACGCGCCCGACGAGATCCGCAGCGGCGACCTGGCCATCGACGAGGCCACCTACACCGCGCGGCTGCGCGGCCGGGTGCTCGACCTGACGTTCAAGGAGTTCGAGCTGCTCAAATACCTCGCCCAGCACCCCGGCAGGGTCTTCACCCGCGCCCAGCTGCTGCAGGAGGTCTGGGGCTACGACTACTTCGGCGGCACCAGGACGGTCGACGTGCACGTGCGGCGGCTGCGCGCCAAGCTCGGCACCGAGTACGAATCACTCATCGGAACGGTCCGCAACGTCGGTTACCGCTTCGTCCCCGACCGGGCCGACACCGCGCACGTCTGATCCGCAGGATTGACAGCGGGCTCACCGCTGACGTCCACTGATGTGACAGGTTTTCGTTGGGGCTGTTTCACGCCTGTCATGTCGAGGACACCGCCGTCCTGAGGGGATGCGTGGTGCGGGGTGGGTCTGTTCAGGTCACTGGTCGACGAGGGCGCCAGGCCCCGCGTCTACCGGCGCAACGAGATCATCTGCTCGCCGTTACGACCGGCCACCTGCGTCTTCCTGATCGATCACGGTTACGCCCGCGAATATGTTCCCGCCGGCGACCGTGAGGCCGTCCACGACCTGCGCGGCGAGGGCGACCTCGTGGGCGAGCTGGCCTTCTGGAGCGCCGCCGACCGGGTCAAGATCGACGCGTTGACCGAGGTGCGGGCGTGGCCGATCGACCTGCGCCGGCTACGCGAGCACGCCTCCTCGACCCCGGCCGTGGCGACCGCGCTGGTGCAGGAGCTGTTCGCCAGGAACATGGCGGCCCGCAGGCACGAGGCGCTCGCCCGCGCCCCCGTCGCCGCCCGCCTGGCCGTGTGGCTGCTGCACCTCGACGAGCGTTACGCGCTGGCCGCGGAGTCCGCGCCGCCGCTGTCCATGGAGACGCTCGCCGACCTCGTGGGCAGCTCCCCCGACGTGGTGCAGCGCCAGCTCACCCAGTGGGCGCGGCGCGGCTGGCTGGTCCGCACCGGCTACCGGCGGCTGCGCGTCGCCGACCCGGTCGCGCTGCGGGACGCCGCGGGCAGCTGGGAGCACCTGTCGGCGCCCTGGGAGGGGCGCGTGACCCCGTTCCTGACCCGGACGGGAGCGCCGCCGGGCACGCCGCCGGCCGAGCGGCTGCCGGTCGCCGAGGTGCCCGTCCCCCGCCAGCTCCCCGCCGACGTGCCCGACTTCACCGGACGCCAGCAGAGCCTCGTCCTGCTCACCGCCTGGCTGGAGCGGCCCCGCAGGACCAACACCATGGTCGTGCAGGGGCTCCCGGGTGTCGGCAAGACCGCGCTGGTGACGCGCTGGGCGCACCTGCACGCCGACCGGTTCCCCGACGGGCAGATCGTGATCGACCTGCGCGGTCAGTCGCCGGGCCTGCCGCCGATGACCTCAGCCGAGGCGCTCGGGCAGATCCTGCGCTCGCTCGGCATCGGCGAGCACATGCCCGCCTCCGACGAGGCCGAGCTGACGTTGCTCTACCGCAGCAGGATCGCCGGCCGCCGGCTGCTGCTCATCCTCGACAACGCCGCCGACCCCGGGCTCGTGCGGGCGCTGCTGCCCGGCAGCAAGGACTGCGTGGTGCTGGTGACCAGCCGTACGCGGATGGCGCCGCTGCACGCCACCGGGCACGCCGACCTCATGGACGTGCCGGTGCTCGACCCGGGCAACGCGGTGGCGCTGCTCGTGGCCGTGCTCGGCGCGGGCTCGCCGCGGGCGGCCGACCGGGACGGGCTGGCCGAGCTGGCCAGGGTGTGCTCGTACCATCCGTTCGCGCTGCGCATCTCGGCGGCCAAGCTGGCCGAGAACCCCGGGCTCAGCGTGCAGGCGCGGGTGCGGGAGCTGCGCGTCCCCGACCGGCCCGCGGCCGGCGACCCGGAGGAGGCGTTCAGGTCGGCGCTCGACCTGGCGTACGAGTCGCTGAACCCCGCGCAGCGGCGGGCGTTCCGCCACGTCGGGCTGCTGCCCGGGCGGGACTTCGCGCCCGAGGTGCTGGCCGCCGCGCTCGGCGTGCCGGTGAGCGAGGCCGTGCTGGCCCTGGAAGGGCTGCACCGGGCCTACCTCGTCGAGCCGCTGGCAGGGCCGCGTTACCGGGTGCACGACCTGGTCAAGCGGCTGGCCAGGGAGCTGGGCCGGCACGCGGAGGCGGGCGTACGGGAGGCCAGGGTGCGGCTGCTCGACCACTACCTGGCGGTCGCGACCGAGCCGGGCACGCCGCGCGAGTGGTTCGAGGCCGAGCGGCGCTCGCTGGTGTCGGCCGTACGGCTGGCGGAGGAGAGCGGCACGCACGGGATGGCCTGGCGGCTGGCGGAGGCCGTGTTCGAGCCGTTCAGGAGGCTGCGCTACTACGAGAACAACTTGGAGATCCAGCAGGCCGGGCTCACCTCGGCGATGCAGGTGAGCAACCGCCGGGCCATCGCGGTCATGCGCAGCAACCTGGGCTCGATCCACCGCGACATCGGGCCCTCGACGCTGGCGGCCAGGTTCATCGGCGAGGCGCTGGCCGACTTCGCCTCGCTCGGCGACGGCACGGGGCGGGCCAAGGCGCTCAACGACCTGGCGGAGGTGCACGGCATCGCGGGCAACAACGAGGACGCGCTCAAGTGCGCCGGCGAGGCCCTCGACCTCTACCGGGACGTCGGCGACCGGTCAGGGGTGGCCGGATGCCTGCACACGCTCGCCCGGCTGCACCTGTCCCATGCGCGGTACGAGCAGGCGCTGCAGTACGCCGGCCGGGCGCTGGAGGTACGGGAGGAGCTCGGCGACCGCAGGGGCACCGCGGAGAGCCTGATCATCCTGGCCAGGGTGCAGCAGAACCTGGGCGAGCCCAACGCGGCGCTGTCGGAGGGCCTGGAGGCGTTGTCGATCTGCCACGAGCTGGGCGACGAGCACGCCGAGGCCGAGACGCTGCTCTGCCTCGCCGAGATCTACGACCTGCTCCGGCTGCAGGAGGACGCGCAGCGCGACGCCGAACGGGCGCTGGCCGGCTACACCGCGACCGGCGACCAGCACGGTTGCGGGCGCGCCCTCAGCGCGCTCGGGCGCATCGCCCGCAACAGCTCGCGTTACGACGAGGCGCTCGCCTACTACGAGCAGGCGCTGGCCGTGCAGGTGGAGCTCCACCACGAGCAGGGCAGGGCGGAGACCCTCGGCGACATCGGGTTGGTGCACTGGCGGCTGGCCGACTACCTGCGCGCCGACGACTACCTGAACCAGTCGCTGATGATCAGCCGGGTGATCCACGACGAGCCGGTGGAGGCCCGCATGCTCAACAGGCTCGCCCGGGTGCGGCGGCGGCAGGGGCAGCCGCAGGTGGCCTTCGTGTACGCGCTCGAAGCCCTGGACATCGTGCAGGGCACGGGCAACCGGCGGGCGGAGGCGGACGTTCAGGAGACGCTGGCGTACACGTACCTGTCGCTCGGGCAGCACCGGCCCGCGCTGCGCGCGGCCAGGGCGGCGCTGCTGATCAGGGAGGAGCTGCGCGACAGCCGGGCCAGCGCGCTGCTGTCGATGGCGCAGGCGCTGCACACGGCGGGCGAGCCGGCGACGGCGCTGGCACTCGCCAGGGAGACGGTCGAGTTGCAGAACGAGACCGGCACCAGGGACCGGTGGGCGGCGGCGCTCACGACGCTGGCCATGGTGCTGCTCGACCTCGACCAGGCCGACGAGGCGCTGGTCTACGCGAAACAGGCGAAGGACGTCCATCAGGAGTGCGGGACGCGGCGCGACCTCGGGTGCGCGCTGCGGGCACTCGGGCTGATCTCGGCCCGGCTGGGCGACAGGGAGGCCGCCGCCGAACAGCTGAGGGAGGCCGTACGGACGCTCGAAGAGGTCGGGGACGTCATAGAGGCACGGCAGGCGGCGGAAGAACTCTGCTGTCTGTCCTGAAAGGCCGTCAAAAGTCGTGAATTCTCGGCGGTGAGGTCGCAGATCTTTCCCGGATTCTGCCGTTAGCTGGTGCGACCAGCTACTCCAGCGGAGGTGATCCGGATGCTCAAGAACCATCTGCGTCGAGACCTACAGTGGCTCAAGCGCCAGGCGCGAAAGGACAGGCGGATCACCGCCGTGCTGCTCGCCGGCGTGCCGGCCGTCTGGGCTCGCCAGCTCTCGCCGTGGGAGACCGCCGACGGGGCGCCTCTGATCCTGCTGGGCCTCTCGTTCGGGCTGATCGCCGGGTCGGCGATGGCCTGGCTGATCTCGGCCTACTTCGTCACCAGGACCCTGCGCACGCGCAAGCAGCCGGCGGAGGAGCTGCGCTGCATCTCCAGGATCAGCAGTGCCAAGGAGTGGGCGTTCTGCTCGCTGGCCGCGTACGTGGCCTGGCACCTGCTGCAGTTCGTCACGGCCCTGGTGCTGCTCTGAGCCGCGGGCCTGACGAGAGCGGCGGCGGGGCGTCATCCCAGAGCTGGGGGCCGGGGTGGCGTCCCGCCGTCTCCGTCCAGCCGGGCGCGTTCGAGGGCTTCGACGCGGATGCCCGTGCCCGTGTGGACGAACTGGACGATCTCCGCCGTGGCCAGCTCCGCCGTGCCGAGCGCGACGTCGGCGTGGGCGTCGCACCACGCGACGAGCCGGCGGGGGTCGGCGAGCGGGGCGGCGAAGTGCACGAGGCTGACGTACCAGCGGTCGCGGACCCGGCCGTGCTCCAGGTCGCGCACGCCCCGGGACTCCAGCGCGTGGGCGAAGCGCTTCCACAACGTCACCAGCGTGTCGTCCTCCGGGTGTCCGCAGACCAGCACGCCGCCCTGGTGCGGGCTCACGCCTCTCAGCCTCACCCTGGCCCTGGGCAGGCCGTCGGCGGCCTCGGCCAGCGCGGCGGCGTAGGCGCGGCGGAGCGGGTCGTCCTCAGGGATGCGGGCGCGGTAGGGCTCCAGGGATCTGAGCGTGACGTGCAGGGCCGGGCCGCCGTGCACCCAGTGGCCCGGGGCCTCGATGGTCCCGGCCAGCTCGGTCAGGCGGTCGGCGATCTCGCGCTGGGGGCGCAGCACGGCCGCGGCGCCCCAGCGTCTCGCGCCTTCCACCATGGGGACGTCGTGGGTGGCCCGGCCGGACAGCAGGGCCGCGCGCCCTCTGGCCTGGAACTCCGCGAAATCGGACATTCGAGCAGTATGCCGGGACGCATGTGGCTGAGCGAATCCCCGGCCCGGACGGCAACGGCGACGGCGGGGCGGGGCCCCGGACCTCCTGCCCGGGGCCTTCCTCAGCCGGTGCGCCGGATGAGGTCGAGCAGGGCCGGCACCCAGTGCTCGCCGTACCGCTCCCGGAGCTCGGCCCGCCGCCAGTCCTCGCCGCTGACCCGGCCCCGGCACAGGTCCGCCCCGCACCGGCAGTCCATGGCGAAGTCGGGCGCGGCGCTGCTGGTGGCGTAGTCGCTGGTCAGCTCCTCGCCCGGCAGCAGGTCGCGGCGCGCGGCCAGGCTGTAGGGGCCGGTCCACCACAAATTGGGGTCGCAGCTGTGGTTGCTCTTGCCGACCGGCCGCCCGTACGGCAGGACCAGGTGCAGGTCGCCCGTCACGGTGATGGTGTCGACGTACGGGACCGCAGGGTCGGCGAAGAGCTCCCGCAACCGCTCCCAGGTCACCAGCCGGCCGCCCAGGCGGGCCACCTCGGTGCCGGCGGGGAGTGCGGCCGTGGTGAACAGCCCGTCGCCGGCGATGTGCGAGGGCCGCACCTCCAGGGCGGCGTGCGCCCAGCAGTCGGGCTCGGGAGCATCGATCATCTCTCCAGCATGCACCGAACTCACGTGTACGCGACCGGAGGGAAGGCCTCCTTGTGCGGGCCGTTGTCCGGGTCGAACTCGTAGCGGATCCTGGCGCAGTCGTCGAGCAGCGCCCCCTGCAACGTCTTCAGCTCCCGGTGCCTGGTCCGCTCGAACTCCTCGGCCAGCACCTTCTGCCGCCGCCTTCCCTCGCCCAGCGCGGCACGCAGCTCCTTCACCTCCTTCCGGCTGGACCCCTTGCCGCTACCGCGGTGGATCTGCAACATCCCGAAGGCGCCGAAAACGCGCGACAACGATTCGAGCTCCTGGGCCAGCGGATCGGGCAGGTCCGCACCGCGCTCACCGGGCAGGCCGCGCGCGCCCGCGATCAGGTCCACCAGCCCTCTGGCGATTCCCCTGAGCTGGCTACAGGCGTGGTCCAGGCAGGTGGCGGCCTCGGCGACCTGGCGCAGGCGGGTGTCGTACCGGCTGCGCCGCCACGTCAGGCGCACCGACTCCGCCGCCTGGTCCGCGGCCTCCTTCGCCTCCTCCAGCCGTTGCGAGAGCGTCCTGGCCCGGTCCAGCCACTCGCCCGCCATGTCGCGGTCCCACGCGCCGCCCAGCCCGCGCGACATGTCCGCGGCCAGGTCGGCCAGCTCGCCGGAGAGCCCGCACAACTCCTTCGCCGCCCGCTCCACGTAGCGCGGCGGAAGGATCAGCAGGTTCGCCGCCACGCCGACACAGGCCCCGATCAGCACGTCCGCGAGGCGGGCGAAGCCGTATGTGCTGCCCAGCGCGAACACCAGCAGCGCCGTGATCGGGATCTGCACGTTCTGGGCCGGCAGGTTCAGCAGCCGGGCCAGGACCAGACCGGACGAGATCAGCACGGCCAGCGTCACCTCGTCGACACCGAGCAGCCAGATCGCCCCCGTGGCCGCCGCCACCCCCACGATCACGGCGCCGACCTGCTGCAGGCCCCTCACCACCGTGCTGTACGCGGTCGCCGACACCGTCAGGAGCACACCGATGGGCGCCAGCACCGGCAGGCCCACCTTCAGCACGTGGGCCGCCAGCCACCAGGCCAGGACGCAGGCCCCCGTCACCTTGATCGTCTGGACGAACGCCTCGCGTTCCATGCGCAGCCAGCGCCCCAGGCCCAGACCGCGGGCCCGGCCGAGCGCCGCCTTCCCGCCCGAGACGATGCGCTGGAGCGGGGCGCCGTACCGCTCGTGCCGACGCCCCGATTCGGTCTCCATGTACCATGCCCTGCCCATCCGAGCAGCGGATAGAGCTGGGCCAACAGGGGTAGCGGGCTGGGAGGTGAAGGAGGTGTGGCACGTGCCCGGCGATCTGGTCGTCCCCGGCGGCGCCCGGGGAGTGGTGCTGTTCGTGCACGGCAGCGGCAGCGGCCGCCTCAGCCCGCGCAACCGTTACGTGGCCGGCGCGCTCAACGAGGCGGGGCTGGGCACGCTGCTGTTCGACCTGCTCACCCCGGAGGAGGAGACGGTCAGGGCCAACGTCTTCGACATCGGGCTCCTGACCGGGCGGCTGCTGGAACGTACCGCGTGGGTGCGCGAGCAGCCCGCGACGGCGAGCCTGCCGATCGGCTACTTCGGCGCCAGCACCGGCGCGGCTGCGGCGCTGGCGGCGGCGGCCGAGCCCGGCAACCCGGTCGCCGCGATCGTCTCACGCGGCGGCCGGCCCGACCTGGCCGCGGAGAAGCTCACCGCGGTACGCGCCCCCACCCTGCTCATCGTCGGCGGCAGGGACCCGGTCGTGCTGAAGCTGAACGAGGAGGCCCAGCGGCGGCTGAACGCCGAGAGCCGGCTGTCCGTCGTGCCGGGCGCCACCCACCTGTTCGAGGAACCCGGCGCCCTGGAGATCGTGGCCGACCAGGCCGGCGACTGGTTCACCGGCCACTTCTCCACCATCAGACGGTGATCGTGGCCAGGCTCCTGCCGTCCGAGGTCTGGATCGTGAAGTGGTTCAGCTCGTCCTGAGGGAGGCTGGTGCCGCCGTGCAGCACCATCGGGTCAGGTGAGCCCGGCACGCCGTACCCCGCCTCCGGGACGCCCCAGCTCGCCACGACCTCGGAGCGGCCGTCGTCGCCCACGGCCATGAGCCGGCACTGCAGCGGACCCTTGACGCCCTTGAGCTCCAGCGCGACGTGGGTTCCCCAACCCTTGTCCTCCAGGCCGATGACGCTGGACACGCCGGTCGTGGAGTCGGTGGCGGAGTAGGTTTGGCCGGTCATCAGCAGCGCGCGGGCCGGGCTGTGGACGCTGTCGGGGTTCGGGCCGCCGGCGATGGAGCCGCCCGCCAGGAAGACGCCCGCGGCCACCACGAGGCACGCGGCCGCGGTCATGAGCGTGCGGTGGAACCGGCGGCGACGGCGCTCGGTGATCGCCTTGCGCACCAGGACCGACTCCACCTGCGGGTCCGGCGGGGCGGGCAGCAGGTCGTCCGGGTGCACCCCCTTGATCAGCTCCCCCACCGCCGCGAACGACCCCACCTCCGCGGCACAGCTCCCGCAACCGGCCAGATGGTGCTCGAAAGCGGCTTTCTCCTCCTCGCCGAGCAGGCCGAGCGCGTACGCGGCCACGTCCTCGTGACGCACCTCCGTCATGGCGGCGTCACCCCCCTCACGTCGTGACGCACCCTTCTCACGGCAACGTCACCCCCCTCACGTCGTGACGCACCACGCTCATGGCAGCGTCACCCCCCTTTCCTCGAGCGCCACGCGCAGCGCGCGCATGGCGTAGTACACGCGGGACTTCACCGTGCCCACCGGCACGCCGATCGTCTCCGCCGCCTCCTGGACGGTGCGGTCCAGCAGGAACGTCTCCGTGAGCACCTGGCGATGGGCCGGGGAGAGCGAGAGCATCGCCTCGGTCACCACGATCTCCCGTAACAGGCGCTCGTCCTCCGCGGCCACGGGCCGGGCTCGGTCCTGGATGTCGTCGACGGTGTCGAGAGGACGCGTGCCCGCGCGGCGGTGGTCGTCGATGACCACGCGACGGGCCACCGTCGCCAGCCACGGCATCAGCGAACCGGTGTCGGTACGCAGGTCATGGAGGTTGCGCCAGGCGCGTACCAGGGTCTCCTGCACGACGTCCTCGGCCCAGCGACGATCGCCGCCCGTCAGCCGGATGGCGAAGGCCATCAGGGGGGCGCCGTATTCGCGGTAGAGGGCTCGGACCATGGCTTCGTCCGTTACGCGGTGATTCACAAGGGGGCGGACTCCTTGCGCTGCGGCTATCACGAAATATCGCGCTAGGTACGCTGGTATTGAGAATTATTACTCTAGCCACCGGCAGGTCCCAGGGCAGGTAGTTTGCCCCATTCGCCACCAAGCTAGATATAACTGATAAATCGCGTCAACTCCCCCGAACCAGCGATTCCGATCATGGTGTGGCGATCCGCGACCCCCGTGAGCTGCGCGCCTTCCGGCGCGGAGGGCCTCGAAGCCCGGGTCCCCGGCAGGGACGCCGCCCAGAGCACGCGCCTGCCCCGGCATCGACCGTCATAGGCGATTCCCCTTTGGCCCGTTCCGCGAAAGTGTGCACTTTCTACCGTCCGGAATGCCCGTCCGCCATTGACGGGCTCCTCCGCGCCTCGGACCCGGACCAGCGCTCGGCCTCCAGCAGCAGTTCGCGCACCGTGGCGCGGCGGTCGTCCCAGGGATCTCCGAGCAGGGCGCGTACCACGTCGATCGCCGCCGGGCGGGACAGCGCGTTCGGGCGGCGGCACTCGTCGATCACCGCCCGCACTTCGGGCACCGGCCCGAGATAGGGACGCTCGCCGTCACGGACCGGCCGCCCGGTCGCGGCGAAGACGATCACGTCGGCCCAGTCCCTGACGTCGGCGGAGGGGAACTCGCTGCTGCGCGGCCCCGGAGCGAAGAACACCCGCCCCTCCGGCCCGATCATGACGTTGCCGGGGTTGAGCCGCAGCCCCGCGATCCCGCCCAGGTGCAGCCTCGCCATGGTGGCCGCGGTGTCCAGCGCGAGCAGGTGCAGCGCCTCTCCCGTGTACGGCCCCGCCGCCCTGACGGCGGCGACGAGCGGTTCGCCCTCGCCGAGGTAATCGCGCGGCAACAGGGCCAATCCGTCGCTCCAACCCAGAAAGTCCATCCTCGTCCTCCTGGCAGCCGGGCAAAGCGGTCGGGCACGCCGGCGTCCCGTTCCGGACGTCGGTGAGCGCCGTCTCGTCAGGTGGTACGCCGGACTGACCGTGCGGGTTCAAGCGGATCTCGGAGGCGGACGGAACCGTTATGACGCCTGTCAGACGGGCGAGACCCGGGCGAGAAAAGTAGGAAAAGTAGGTATAGTTACACTCGGCTCACCGGAGAAGAGGGTGGAGTGCGATGGCCGGGAAGATGATCGAGGGGCCGGACGGCCGTTACATCGTGGGGACCGTGAAGATCGGCGAGAAGGGCCAGATCGTCATCCCCAAGGACGCGCGCGACCTGCTCGGCATCCAGCCGGGCGACACCCTCCTCGTGCTGGTGGACACCGAGCAGGGCATCGCGCTGGTCGACAACGAGCGGTTCCGGCGCTTCGCGACAGGAATCCTCGCCGTCCAGGAGGATCAGCCCGCCGGCACGGGGGAGCCCGGCCGATGACCGGCTACCGCAACCCCTACGAGGGCCGGCGCGACCCGCTGCCGCCCGCGCTCGCCGAGGCGGGCTTCCGCCAGGAGTTCGCCGAACTCGACGGGGTGCGATCGTCCTGGAGGACCCGCCGATCTTCTCGGCCGAGATGCCGCGCTTCCGCGACCGCGACCGCTGGGTCTACGGCAGCCTCAAGCACACCGTGGAGGTGCTCGGCGACCTCGACCGGCAACGCGTCGCCGACGTCTACCGCCAGGAGATCCCCGTCGGAGAGGACAAGACCATCCGGATGCCGGACCGCTTCGTCGACCTCCTCGACCGCCTGGTGGCCCGGCACCGGTGCAGGCACCCGGGCAGCCCGGCCGGACTCGGCGTGCGCTGGCTGCCGCGCTCGCTGGACGAGCTGGTCCGGTCGGCGTCGATGTTCGACCCCGACTTCGCCAGGGCGTTCGTCGACGGCCGCTTCTACGGCGGCTTCTCGCACGCGGCCGCGTTGCGGGCGACGACCGCCCCCCGTCCTGCTGCTGCACGCCAACTGGAACCGGTTCGAGAAGTACGGCCTCGTCGGCGCCATGGACGACGACGCCGCCCGGGTGCGCGAGCTCGCCCCTCAGACCGTCTACCGCCGGATCGACGCCAGGCACGTCATCCACGACCACAAGCCCGAGGAGTTCCACACCGCCGTGACCGCGTTCGCGGGCGCCTTGCGCGGCTCGCCCGCCTCTTGACGCGGCACCGCGCTCCTCACGTCCGCGCGGGGCGGCCGTGCCGGGTCACGCCACGGTGTCCAGCTCGCGGAAGGCGGCACGGTAGGTGCTGGGCGAGGTTCCCACGGCGGCGTGGAAGTGCTTGCGGAGGTTGGCGGCCGTACCGAGCCCTGCCTGCTCGGCCACCTGGTCCACGGGCAGGTCCGACTCCTCCAGGAGTTCCCTGGCGCGTTCGACGCGCTGCCGGGTGAGCCAGTTCATCGGGGTGGTGCCGACCTCGTCGCGGAAGCGCCGGGTGAAGTTGCGCACGCTCATGGCCTCCTGGGCCGCCATCTGGCCCAGGGTGACGGGCTCTCCCAGCCGCTGCAGGGCCCAGGCGCGCGCGATCGCGGTGGAGGGCGATGACGGCTGCGGCACGGGGTGGCGGATGTACTGTGCCTGCCCGCCCTCCCGGTGCGGTGGCACGACGGTACGGCGCGCGACGTCGTTGGCGACGGCCATGCCGAAATCGCGGCGGATCATGTGCAGGCACAGATCGATCCCCGCGGCGCACCCCGCCGACGTCAGGACGTCGCCGCCGTCGGAGTACAGCACGTTCGCGTCCAGCTCCACCCGCGGGAACAACCGGGCGAACCGGTCGGCGTACCGCCAGTGCGTCGTGGCGACCCTCCCGTCGAGCAGACCGGCGGAGGCCAGGACGAAGGCTCCCGTGCAGATCGAGGCCACACGGGTGCCGGGCCGGATGCGGGCGAACGCGCCGGCGAGCGGCGCGGAAAGTGCGGGCTCCTGCTGCTCGTAGTCCTCGTAGGAGGACATCACGATCACGGTGTCGGCCTCCGCCAGCGCCTCAGGACCGTGCTCGACGTTGACGGTGAAGTCCCCGTCCGTACGGACCCTGCCGGCCCGCAGGGCGCAGGTGACGACCTCGTAGAGCGGCTCCCCGCCCACCGAAGCCCCAGCACGGGCCTGCCCGAACACCTGGTGGACGATGCCCAGCTCGATCGGCAGGGTCATCTCGCGGGCGAGTACGGCGACGCGATGGCGTGCGGGGTGGGAGAAGACGGCACTGGAGCGCATGGCCATATTGTTGCGCATCACGGCTATCCAGCCGCTCGCCGGATGTTCACCGCGCCGACACGCTGGAGCAATGGCTCAGCACGCACAGACTTCCTTGACCGCGCCGACCGGCCCACGCCCGGGTTCGCACCGCGCGTGGATCGTCGCCGCCGTCGCGGGCGCGGCCATCGTGGCGGCCGGCGCCTTCACGACCGTCCCCGGTCTCCTGATCTCTCCCCTGCACCAGGAGTACGCCTGGGACCGCGGCCAGATCGCGCTGGCCGCCTCCGTCAACATGATCTTCTTCGGCTTCACCGCACCTTTCGCGGCGGCACTGATGGAGCGCGCCGGGATCCGCCGCGTGGCGGCGGGCGCCATGCTGCTCATCGCCGCCGGAGCCCTGCTCACCACCGTGATGGCCGCACCGTGGCAACTGGTCACGTACTGGGGCGTCCTGATCGGCCTCGGCAGCGGATGCCTGACCATGACCTTCGCCGCCGTCGTCACCGGCCGCTGGTTCGTGCGGCGTCGCGGGCTGGTCACCGGCGTTCTGAGCGCGTCCAGCCATCTGGGGCAGATGCTCTTCCTGCCGCTGCTCGCCTGGTCGGTCGACCGGTTCGACTGGCGGCCCCCGGTCGTGACGCTGGCCCTCGTCGCCCTGGCCGTGTCGGCTCTGGTGGCCCTGTTCCTGCGCGACCACCCGGCCGACGTCGGCGCGCTGCCGTACGGGGGCGAGCACTTCGTCGCCAAGCCCGCTCCCGCCCGGGGCGCCGCGCGCCGCACCGTGACGGTCCTCTTCGCCGCCGCCCGCACCAGGACCTTCTGGCTGCTGGCCGGCATGTTCATCATCTGCGGTGCCAGCACCAACGGCATCATGTGGAGCAACTGGGTGCCCGCGGCCCACGACCACGGCATGCACGCGACCGCCGCCGCATCGATGTTGTCCCTGATCGGCGTCTTCTCCGCGCTGGGCGCCGCCGTCTCCGGCTGGCTCACCGACCGCTTCGACCCCCGTCACCTGCTGGCCTGCTCTTTCATCATCCGCGCGCTCACCCTGCCGGCCCTGCCGATGGTGCTCTCATCCACGGTCCAGCCCTCCCTGGTCGTCGTCGTGGTCGTCTACGGCCTCGTCGACGTCGCGACCGTCCCGCCGATCATCGCGCTCGCTCAGCGCCACTACGGCGGCGACGGTCCCATCGTCTTCGGATGGGCCAATTCCGCTCACCAGCTGGGCGCCGGCGCCTCGGCCTTCCTCGGGGCCACGGCCCGCGACCTGTTCGGCACGTACGACGTCGTCTGGGCCGTGTTGAGCGCCACCTGCCTCGTCGCGGCCCTGGCCGCGCCGGCCGTACGGGCCGGGAAAACCGACCGGGGTTGACCTTGACGCGACGTCAAGGTTTCTCATTGGAGGCGTACAGCCGATGAGGGGAGCACGATGGTCGGAGCCGCGCTGCGCGTCCTGGGGTTCGAGGTGAAGGGCCTGGCCTCCGCCGGGCTGTGGATCGTGCGCCGGCGTCACGGCGTGCCGCCCGGGGCGAGCGCCGTCACGTACGCCAAGGAGCAGACGTTCGTGCTGGCGCTGATGTTGTTCGCGATGGCGATCGAGACGGTGGTGGTGGACCTGCTGCTGGTCGCCGTCGGCGTGCCCGGTTGGTTGCGGTACACGGTGCTCATCGCCGACCTCTACGGGCTGCTGTTCGGGGTCCTGCTGGCCGCGGCCTGCGCCACCCGGCCGCACGTCATCACCGACGACGAGCTGCGCATCAGGTACGCCGCCTACTTCGACGTGCGGGTGCCCCTCGACCGGATCGTCTCGGTACGGACCGGCCGCAACCTGAACGAGGACCGCATGGTCTCCGTCGCGGACGGACAGCTCGGCGTGGCCGTCGCCTCGCAGACCAACCTGACGGTCGAGCTGGCCGGGCCGGTCACCGTCGTCCGCCCGCTCGGGCGCCGGGCCGAGGTCACCTCGATCCGGTTCTTCGCCGACGACCCGGAGGCGGTGCTGGCGGCGCTGCGTCCGCGGCTCACCGTGCCTTCGTAGCGGGCGTCAGCCTCCGCTCGCCTTCGTGAGAGGCGTCAGTCTCCGCCTCCCTTCACGGGAGCCGTGCGGCGCGGGATCGAGCGCAGGTCGAAGGCGAACCGGGCGGCGGAGTCGGCGATGGCGTCGGAGTTCACGTCAAGCGCCGTGCCGTTGACGTTGCCGATCGTGTCGCACGCCTTGTGGTAGCAGGCGTCGTACGCGGTGCCCGCCGTGCCGCCGAACACCTTCGCCTCCGCGGCCGTCTTGACGCCTTCCGCGCCGGTGAAGATGCCGCCCGCAGGGATGCCGACCGCGATGAACGGGCCGTAGTCGGAGCGGCCGTCGAAGTCGGTGCCGACGGTGGGCAGGTCGCGGGAGCCGTAGAAGGTCTCGAACTGCTCCTCGATCTGGGCCGAGCCGGGCGGGCCCGCCGAGGCGCCGGTGTTGTCGGAGTCGTCGCCGTCGTAGAGCTTGTAGGCGAAGTTGGGCGAGGCGACCATGTCGAAGTTCAGGTAGAGGCGGATGCGGTCGCGTTCCGTCTGCGGCAGCGCCGCGACGTACTGGTCGGAGCCGAGCAGGCCGAGCTCCTCCGCGGCCCAGAAGGAGAAGCGCACCTGGTTCTTGACCGGGAGCCGGGCCATCTCCTCGGCCACCTCCAGGATGGCGGCGCTGCCGGAGCCGTTGTCGTTGATGCCGGGACCGGCGGGCACGCTGTCGAGGTGGGCTCCGAGCATGACGACGTTGCGCGGGTCGCCGGTGCGGGATTCGGCGATCACGTTGTGGTCGGTGCCGAGCGCGACGGTGGCGTCGACGGTGACCCGGACGGTGGCGTCCTTCATGCCGGCCAGCCGCTCGCCCACCGCGAAGTCCGCGTACACCATGGGGATGCCGGCCCGCCATTCGCCGATGTCGAGCTGCTCGGCCTCCGTGCGTCCTTCCTGGCCTTCGTTGAACACGATGATCGCGGCCGCCCCCGCCGCGCCGGCGTTGCGCACCTTCTGGGAGAAGGCGCAGGTGCCGCGCTGGACGAGCGCGATCCGGCCGGCCACGAACCCGTCGAAGTCGGAGGTCTCGCACCCGCTGGTGGAGGACGGTGTGGCGGCCGGGGGCAGCGTCAGGTCCACGCCCTGGACCTGCGCGGTCACGTCGCCGGCCGGGGAGGGCTCGAAGGCGAAGAAGTCCTGCTTGGGAACGTACGCCCGCCGTCCCGGCGCGGTCTCGGTGAGGGCGGGCGGGCTGTTCTCGGTCCAGTTCTCGACGAATTCGACGGGATCGAGCGTGACCTTGTAGCCGGCTCTGCGTAGTTTGTCGGCCACGTAGTCGCGGGAGGCGTCGTACCCGGTCGTGCCCGCGGCGCGGTTGCCGCCGTTCGCGGTGGCGATCGCCTGGAAGGCGCGCAGATGCTCTTCGACGTTCGCGCCTTTGACCTTCTTGACCAGCAGGTCGGCGAACCTGTCGGCCGGCCCGGCCGCGTGGGCCGGCGCCGCAGCGGTCAGGGGCAGGGCCAGTGCGGTGATCAGTGCGGTGACGCTTCTGCGCATGAACGATTCCCCTGTCGTGGATGGGAATGCGACATTCCCCCGAACCGCGATCGGAACGTAAATCCCCAGCTCAGCGACAGAGAAGGCCTTCTCCTGCGGCAAAATCAGGACATGTTCGAGTAATGCGTTCACTCGCCGCGACGGGCGCGGGCACGGCGTTTGCCCTCGTGCATCGCCTGGACGCGGGCGACCGGGATGGTGTGCCCCTCCTCGACCAGGTCGGCGGGCAGCCGCCGCGGCTCGGGCATGAGCTCGGCCCACGGGTCGGCACCCTTGAGCCGCGCGGCCACCGTGTGCACGGTGAAGTCGGCCGGAGCCACCCGGTCCAGCTCGTCCCATGCCACCGGGAAGGAGACGGGCACGCCGGGACGGATGCGGGGGCTGTAGGCGGCAGCGACCGTCGCGCCGCCCGCGCGGGTGGAGTCGAGGAACACCTTGCCCTCGCGGTCCTCCCGGATGAACGCCGTGGTGGCCAGCGCCGGGTCCAGCCGCTCGGCACGGACCGCCAGCGCGCGGGTGGCCGCCGCGAGGTCGTCCACCGCCGTGCCCTCGGCCACGGGCACGAACACGTGCACGCCCTTCGCCCCGCTCGTCTTCACCGCCCCCGACAGCCCGGCGTCGCTCAGGGCCTGGCGGACGAGGAGCGCGCCGCGTACGGCCAGCGAGAAGGAGTCGTCGTGCTCGGGCGGGTCGAGGTCGAGGATCAGGTGCGTGGGCCGGTCGCCGACGAACAGCGCCGGGTGATATTCCACCGCCCTCTGGTTGGCGAACCACAGGAGCGTCCTCCTGTCGTCGCAGAGCGCGTACGTCACCTGCCTGCGGGACGCCTCGGCCCAGAAGGAGACGGACCTGACCCAGTCGGGGGCGTATTTCGGCAGGTTCTTCTGCATGAACGGCTGCTGCCCCGGGCGGACGCGCATCACGGAGAGCGCCCGGTCGCGCAGGACGGGGACGATGCGGTCGGCGACGGCGTCGAGGTAGTCGACCAGGTCGCGCTTGGTGGCGCCGGCGCCGTCGAACAGCGGCTGGTCGAGGTTGGTCAGGGCGACCCCGTCACGGGTCTCATCGGCGGCCACCCGCCCTACGATGCCACAGACGTCCTCGAGACCGACATGCCCGACCCGCCAGGGGAGTGAAGCCCGGACCATGACCCGCTACCTGTATCTCACCCGCCACGGCGACGCCACGCCCGACGGCGAGCTGACGGACGCCGGCCGCCGCCAGGCCGCGCTGCTCGGCGAGCGGCTCGGCGACGTCCCGCTCGCCGCCGTGCACCACGGCCCGCTCCCCCGGGCGGCCGAGACCGCCCGCCTCGCCGGCGAGCGGCTCCCCGGCGTCCCGCTGCGCGAGTCGCGGGCCGCCGGCGACTACCTCCCGTACGTCCCGGTCAGGGAGGAACTGCCGGAGGAGTACGCCGACCGCTTCCTGGGGTTCGTCGGCCAGTTCCCCGAGGACGGGCGCCGCGACGGCCCGGCGCTCGCCCGCGAGGCCGTGGAGCTGTTCACGGGACCGGCCGCGCGGACCCGGCACGAGCTGGTGGTCACGCACAACTTCCTGATCGGCTGGCTCGTACGCGCCGCCATGGACGCCCCGGATTGGCGCTGGCTGGGCGTCAACCACTGCAACGCCGCCCTGACCGTCATCCGTTACGCGCCCGGCCGCCCGTCGTCCGTGCTCTTCTTCAACGACATGGCCCACCTGCCGGCGGAGCTCAGGTGGACCGGCTCCCCACCCGAGCTCCGCCTGTGATCACCATGTGATCACCGTCCGAGGTGGTCGCCCAGCAGCTTGAAGAACACGTCGCCGCGGACGATCTCGAAGGGGTCGCCGAGCAGCGGGCCGAGCTCGGCGATGTCGCTCGGCGTCCAGTTCCAGGCGTTGACGGCGCCGGCGATGAACAGCGGCTTGCTCCCGTCCCAGCCCTCGATGTGCTTCACCAGCGTGTCGCGGTATTCCTGGGCCTTGCCCTGCGGCATGAAATTGCCGATCACGGGCAGGCCCGCGGGATCGATCTGCAGGTCGCCGGTCTCCCACGACTGGATGATGCCGCGCAGCCCGGTGTTCTTCTTGTACGACCGCACGATGCGCTCGTCGAAGGCCACCCAGCCGTCGTCCTCCTCGTTGCGGTGGTTGTAGGCGTAGACGAGGTCCATGCCGGTCCTGCGCAGGAACCGTCCTGTCAGCTTCGTGTACGCGTCCAGCGCCTCCTCCGGCCACGATCCGGGGTAGGTGTAGCCGGCGCCCGACGGCCCGGCGATCAGCAGGTCGTTGGGCGTGGCCGTGCGCTGGAAGTAGGCGAGGATCGCGGGGCCGATCTCGGCAAGCAGAGGGCTGACGGTCCAGTTCGTGGGCACTTCGCCGCGTTTGTTGTCGTCCCAGATCTGCCGCATCCTGCGCTGGCAGTACTGGATGTTGTCGCCCTCGCCGACGGTGAGCGTGACGTAGACGCGGTTGCGGAGAGTGGCCCGCGGCCTCGGCGGCACCCGGTCGGAGACCTCGGCGCGCACGCCGGCGTGGACGGTGGCGTTCATGTAGTAGTCGGCGGGGATGACCTCGACGGCGTGTTGCGAGGCCCGGTCGACGCCGCCCCACTCGCCCGCGACGTCGTTGGAGAACCACCCGGCGTACGGCGTGGTCGGCTCGACCTTGCTCAGGATCTCGTCGAGCAGCTCACCGGTCTGGCCGCTGGGCGGCAGCCAGAAGACCATGGCGCGCATGGCGACCGTGTAGTCGCGGAAATAGGGGAAGGGCTCGACCCGGGTCGGCGCGGTGGTGGTGGCGGTCACCAGGAACTGGTTCCACAGGTCCACGTCGACCGTGAGCTGCTGGGTGCCGGCGGGCGGGGTGAACCGGTAGACGAAATAGCCGCCGCCGTCGGAGAAGCGGTTGGACTTGTCGCCGATCGAGGAGTTGAGGCCGTCGAAGAGGTACGGCGTCTCGGCGTCCGTGCCGGGGGTGAAGGAGGCGATCTCCTTGCCGTCGGCCTTGACCGTGACCGCGCCGACCGAGGCACCCCAGCCGTCGTCGCCGAACGAGTCCTGGAAGCGCAGGTAGACGCCGTCCTCGCCGGACAGTTCCTGGCTTAAGTCGAAGGTGCGCACCCCGCGGTTGGAGCTGTCGCGGATGCGCTCGGTCTCGCGGGCGACCTCGCGCCACCGCACGTCCTCCACGCTCACGGTCCTGGTCGGCGGCAGGCCGCTGAGCAGGGCGTGGGTGCTGCGGGGGAAGAGGTTGTCGAGCTGCCACCGGTACGTGCCCAGGACGTCGTCAGGGTCGAACTTCCCGCGCAGGTCGGTGATGGTCGTGAAGCCGTGCTCGGCGGCCTGCTCGGCCGTGGCGGCCACGGCGCCCTCCAGGCCGGCGAGGGTGGTGGCGACGTTCACCGAGTCGGGGACGTCGGGGTCGTGCAGGATGGCGCCGCGGGCCTCGCGGCGGTAGCGGGCGACCAGGTCGAGAGCGTTGTCGTGGCGGGTGACGCGTGCGCCCGTGCTGTCGAGCCAGGGGACGTCGAAGTTCTCCTCGTTGTAGTTGAAGTACAGGCGCGGGCCGCGGCGGTTGACCACTCCTTGGAGGGTGGTCAGGAGCAGTTGGTCATTCCCGTGGAGGGCGCTCACGTCGGCGTAGTCGAGCCGGGTGGGGCGACCGAAGTTGGGGAGGAGGG
>NZ_SMKP01000142.1:0-28270 GCF_004349015.1 Nonomuraea diastatica | reverse complement strand
CAGCATGGGTGGGCCGGGAGGTGTCCCGGCAGGCGATCGAGCGCGGGCACCGGGTGACGTGCCTGGCGCGCGGCGAGAGCGGGCCGGTGGCCGACGGCGCGGCCCTGGTGGCCGCCGACCGGCGCGACCCTTCGGCGTACACACCGCTGCTCGGCCGCGACTGGGATGCGGTCATCGAGGTGTCGTGGCAGCCGGGCTTCGTCCGCGAGGCGCTCGCCGCGCTGGGCGGCCGGGCCCGGCACTGGGCCTATGTCTCCTCCGGCAACGCCTACGCCTCCCACGCCGAGCCTGGCATGGACGAGTCCGCACCCCTCCTGGCTCCGGCCGACGGCGCCGAGGCCGACCGCGGACTCTACGGCGAGGCGAAGGTCGCCTGCGAGCAGGCGTCGGCGGCCGCCGTGGGCGACCGCCTCCTCATCGCCCGTGCCGGTCTCATCGGCGGCCCCGGCGATCACAGCGGACGCTCCGGCTACTGGGTGGCCCGTGCCGCGCGCGACCCGCACGGGCCGATGCTGGTTCCGGCCACGCCGGACAGTTCGACGCAGGTCATCGACGTACGCGACCTCGCCGCCTGGCTGCTCGACGCGGCGGAGCGCGGCACCACCGGCACCTACAACGCCGTCGGCCCTGTCGTCCCGTTCGACGAGTGGATCGAGCTGTGCCGCACCGCCGGCGGCCACACCGGCCAGGTCGTCGCCGCCGAATCGGCCTGGCTGCTCGAACACGGCGTGACCCAGTACATGGGGGCGGAGTCGCTGCCGATGTGGCTGGTCGAGCCGGGGTGGGAAGGATGGTCGGCCAGGAGCGGCGCCGCGGCGCAGGCGGCGGGGCTGCGCCATCGGCCCCGGGCCGAGCTGGTGTCCGACACGCTGGCCTGGGAACGCGAGCAGGGCCTCGATCGCGAACGACGCGCGGGCCTCAGCGCCGAGCGCGAGCGCGCACTCCTCGACGCCCTCGGCCGAGGGGCCGCAAACCGGTGACCGCGCGACAATCTCACCATGATTGTGGACAAGGCCGTCTACCACGGTGGCGTGCGTGAGACCGTCGACGGCGACATCAGCGATGCCTTCGGCGCCGCCCGGGCCAGAGGCGACAGCTTCCTGTGGATCGGCCTGCACGAGCCCACGCAGGAGGAGTTCGATCTGATCACCCGTGAGGTGCGGCTGCACCCACTGGCGGTGGAAGACGCGATTCACGCGCATGAGCGGCCCAAGCTCGAGCGCTACGACGACACCCTGTCCGTGGTGCTCAAGCCGCTGCTGTAGGTCGAGGAGACCTCCGACATCGAGGTCGGCGAGATCAACCTTTTCCTGGGTGGCGACTTCGTCATCAGCGTCCGCCACGGTCAGGCCAATCCGCTGGGCGGGGTGCGCCGGCGGGTCGAATCCGATCCCGGCCTGCTGTCGGCCGGCCCCGCCGGGGTGCTCTACGCGATCTGCGACCAGGTCGTCGACACCTACGCCGAGATCTCCCACGAGGTCGAACTCGACCTCATCGCGCTGGAACGCCGCGTCTTCAGCGGCGAGCGCGACGATGTCACCGCCGACATCTACTCACTCAAGCGCGAGGTCCTAAGTTCCGGACCGCCCAGGATCCGCTCGTACCCGTGCTGGAGGAGATCGTGAAAGGCCGGGTGGCGTTGTGCGACGGCACCCGCGGTCACTTCCGTGACGTCCTGGACCATCTGCTGCGCGTGGACTCCCAGGCCGACGAGCACGACGAACTGCTCACCAGCGCCTTGAGCGCCCACTTGGCCCTGGTGGGACGGGACCAGAACAAGGTGATGGTCGTCGCCGTGATCGTCGTCCACCGGCTGCTGCGCAAGAGCGGGTGGCCGTGACCAAACCCTCCAGGTTCTTCCACGGCGGCCCTCCCCGAGCAGGCTCCTTCTTGCCTTGGAAGCGTGGGCGCTGGTCGAGCACGATGACCCCTACGTCGATGCCACGGGGCGGCACGACGTCCGTGGTCGGTCATTTACGTCCTTGACGATCCCGGTCATGACAGCGCGGTTTCGACCCGGTAGACCCCGGAAAGGACGACTACGCAGCGTAACAAATCACTACTTATAGTTATCAAGGAGGCTTGCCGTGATCAAGCAAATCATCCTGATTCCGGCGCTCGCCGCAGTGGCGGCCGTCATTCCCAGTACGGCCAGCGCGGCCACGAGCCACACGTCGCCCACCCGGTTCGTCGAGATGACCGGAGAACAGGAGGTGCCCGGTCCCGGTGATCCGGACGGTGTTGGCATCTTCGCCTGGAAGGTAAGCAAATCGTCGCTCTGCTACGTCATCACCGCCCACAACATCGAGCCCGCGAACGCGGCGCACATCCACGAGGGCAGGGAGGGAGAGGCTGGTCCGATCGTGGTGACGTTGAAGGCGCCCAGCGAGGGCTTCGCGACCGAGTGCATCCGCGCCGTCAAGCGTCAGACGGACGACAACGCCGAGACCACGCTGACCTTCGGCGAGCTGGAGGCCATCGCCCACAGTCCGAGCGAGTTCTACTCCAACGTCCACAACGAGGAGTTCCCGGACGGCGCCATCCGTGGCCAGCTCAACGGTGGCGACTAACGAGAGACGGCGTCAAGTGCGTGGCGCCGGCCATGGATGAAGGTGCGCAGTAGGGTCGGTGACCTGTTCACGACGGGTCACCGGCTCTCGCGTTTGTCGTTGTGTCGTCGATCCGCAAAACGTCTCAGATCGATGGCGACTAGATCGTCCGTCGCATCTATCCCGTGGACCCTCGGACGGTCACAAATCTCGCCTCAGCGCACAACTCGCCGCCCTGTCGGCGCGCCACCTCTCTGACGTGGGGAGTTCTCACCGCACGGGCAGACCGGTGACCGCTCTGCCGATGATCAGCCGCTGGATCTCCGACGTGCCCTCGAAGATGGTGAAAATCTTGGCGTCGCGGTGGAAGCGCTCGACCGGATGGTCGCGCGTGTAACCGGCGCCGCCGAGGATCTGGACGGCTTGCTCGGTCACCCACACCGCCGTCTCTCCCGCCACCAGCTTCGACATCGAGCCCTCCGCCTGCTCGAAGGGCCTGCCGTTCCTCGCCATCCAGGCGGCTCGCCAGGTCAGCAGGCGGGCGACGTCGACGCGGGTCGCCATGTCGGCCAGCAGGAAGGCGATCGCCTGGTTCGACCCGATCCTGCGGCCGAACTGCTCCCTCTCGCGGGCGTAGTCCCTGGCGTACTCGAAGGCCGCCCGCGCGATGCCCACGGCCATCGCGGCGACGGCCGGGCGGGTGGTCTCGAACGTGCGCATCGCCGCCTGCTCCCCCGCCCGCTCCCCGTTGCGCACCCGGCTCAGCCGGGCCTCCAGCTTCTCCTTGCCGCCCAGCAGGCACGAGCCCGGTACGCGGACGCGGTCGAGCACGACCTCGGCCGTGTGCGAGGCGCGGATCCCGTGCTTGCGGAACTTCTGGCCCATCGACAGGCCGGGCGTGCCCGGGGGGACGACGAAGGAGGCCTGGCCACGGGTGCCGAGTGACGGGTCGACCGAGGCGACGACCACGTGCACGTTGGCGATGCCACCGTTCGTGACCCACGCCTTGACGCCGTCCAGCACCCAGTCGTCGCCGTCGGGCACGGCGCGGGTGCGGATGGCGCCGACGTCGGATCCGGCGTCCGGCTCCGACGCGCAGAAGGCGCCCAGTTTGACGTCGCTCTCTGAGCCGAACATCTGCGGCAGCCACTCCCCCACCTGCTCGGGCGTGCCGTTGCCGGCCAGGGCCGCGGCCGCCAGCCCGGTGCCGACGATGGACAGGCCGAGGCCCGCGTCGCCCCAGAAGACCTCCTCGAACGCCACCGGCAGCGCCAGCCCGCTCTCCTCGAACCATTGGGTGGCGAAGAAGTCGAGCGAGTAGAGCCCGATCTTGGCCGCCTCCTGGATGACCGGCCACGGGGTCTCCTCGCGCTCGTCCCATTCGGCGCCCGCCGGGCGGATCACATCGCGGGCGAAGGCGTGCACCCAGTCGCGTACCTCGGTCACGTCGTCGCTGGGCTCGGGACAGAAAACGCTCATGCAGGACCCCTTGCTCGTTACCGCCGGTAACACCCTACCGACGGGTAGGCCGATCAGGAACCCGTCGCTCAGGGACGCCCTGGAGCCCTCGGGCGAAGACGCCGCCGTACGCCGAGGGCGGCGGTGGCCGTCGAGCGGCCGTCCCGCTGGTCGAGGGCGCCGGCCGTTCGGCTCAGGCCGCCATCGTGATCATCGGCGGGCGTTCGGCGATGCCGATGTCGGTCAGCAGGACGTCGTGCCCGTCCGCCGCTCTGCGGAACTGCGCCAGCCGGAGCGACGGCACATGGCGCGCCTCGATCTTGCCCTGGCGTTCCAGCCGTGACCACGCGGCCAGCATGATCTGGGACGCCATCCCTCCCAGGGCCTCCGTCGACTGCGGTGCGTGCTCCCGCGAGCCCAGGTCCACCTGCGCGAACGCGTCCAGCCCTGCGAGTTCGAGCAGGTCGATCAGCAGTCCGAGCTCCACGCCGTACCCGGTCAGGAACGGCACCCGTTCCAGGGCGGAGCGCCGGCCGGCGTACTCGCCCGCCAGCGGCTGCACGAACCCGGCCAGCCTCGGCCAGTGGAGGTTGATCAGCGGGCGGGCGACCAGTTCGGTGACGCGGCCGCCGCCGTTCGAAAAGCCGTTCAAGGGACGGTCATAACAGGCCTTGGTGTACACCACGCTCGGGTCGGCGAGGATCGGTCCGAGCAGCCCGAATACCAGTGCAGGATGAAATTTCCGGATATCGGCGTCGGCGAACACCAGCACATCCCCCGAGGTGACCGCCAGCGACTTCCAGAGCGCCTCCCCCTTGCCGTCGAGCGGCTTGAGCTGCGGCAGGATCTCGTCCTGAGCGTGCACTGTGGCGCCGGCCCGCGCGGCCACCAGGGCCGTGTCATCGGTGGAGCGCGAGTCGATGACCACGACCTCGTCGACGAGCCCGCCCAGCTCCCGCCGGATCACCGTGACGATCTCCCCCACGGTCTCCCGCTCGTCGCGGGCCGGGAGCACCACGCTCACCGTGGTCGTCCCCTTGACGGCCACCAGATCCCCGAGCGGCCAGTCCGTGACGCACGAAGTACGGCGTCGCAACCATCCACGCACCTCAGGCAGCATGCGACCCCTCCCCCCGTATCCCCACATTTCAGCTTAGGGGGTGGTGGCGTGGCGCTCCAGGAAGGTGTAGACGTCCGCCTCGTCCACGCCGGGGAACGACCCGGGCGGCAGCGCGGCCAGGACGTGGGAGTTGGCGCGGGCGGACGGCCAGGCGTACCCCTCCCACCGTTCGGCCAGCCCGGCGGGCGGGCGGCGGCAGCAGTCGCCGTGGGGACAGCCGGAACGGGTGCGGTTGGTGGTCTCGCGCCCCCGGAACCAGCGCGACTCCTTGTACGGCACCCCCAGCGTGATGGCGAAGTCCCGCTCGCGCGACGGATCGACGTGGGCCACGCAGAAATAGGTCCCGGTGGGCGAGTCGGAATACTGGTAGTACACCGAGAACCGGTCGGGCGAGGCGAACACCTGCCGCCCCGACCACTGCAGGCACATGCGCTGCCCCTCGATGGCCCCCTGCTCGTCGGCGGGGAAGACGATGCCGTCGTTCTCGTACGCCTTGTAGATGATGCCGCCGGCGTCGTTGCGCACGAAGTGGCAGACGAGGCCCAGGTGGTGGGTGGCCAGGTTGGTGAAGCGGTGGGCGGCCATCTCGTACGACACCGCGAACACGTCGCGCAGGTCCTCCACCGACACCGCCCGCTGCGACTTGGCCTCCTGGAGGTAGGGCGCGGCAGCCCGCTCGGGGACGAGCACGGCGGCGGCGAAATAGTTGGCCTCGGTGCGCTGGCGCAGGAAGTCGGCGAAGTCGCGGGGTTTGTCGTGGCCGAGCGCCAGGTGCCCGAGCGTCTGGAGCAGGATCGTGCGCGGGGTGTGCATGCCGAGCTGCTCGTGTTTGACGTAGATGCGGCGGTGACGGAGATCGGTGATGGAGCGCACGGAACGCGGCAGGTCCTGGGCGGTGTGCACCGTGTAGCCGAAGTGCGTGACCAGCCCCTGGATCATGCTCTGCGACAGGGCGCCCGTACGGTAGCCGACGGCGTCGAGCGCCTGGGCGGCGGCCTTCTCGATGTCGGGGAAGTAGTTGCCCACCTCCCGCTGCCGGCGGCGCAGCTCGGCGTTGGCGACCCTGGCCTCCTCCGGGGTGGCGGTGCCGCGGGCCTGCCGGGCGCGCAGCTCGCCGTACAGGCCGAGGAGGTGTTCGAGCACGTCGTTCGGCACGCGCGCGGAGACCTTCAGCCGCGGCAGGCCGAGCCCCGCGTAGAGGGGGTCGCGCTGGGCCTCCTCCAGCGCTATCTCGAGCTGGGCGCGGCGGTTGGGCGGCTGGCGGCGCAGCAGTTCCTCGACGGGCACGCCGAGGGCGGAGGCCAGCGACTTGAGCAGCGACAGCTTGGGCTCGCGCTTGCCGTTCTCCAGCAGGGACAGCTGGCTGGGCGCCCTGCCAACGCGCGACCCCAGGTCGGACAGGGTGAGGCCGCGCTGTTTACGCAGATGGCGGAGTCGCTGGCCAAAGGCGATCAGATCCAGCTCCTGCGTCAAAGACAGCGGTTCTTCACCGAGCAAGGGCCCCATGCCCGGCATCTTAGGCAGAAAAACGAGCCATTTTCTAGCCTTCGCCTTTCTGCCGCAAGCCCGTGGACGGCCTGGCCGCGCACGCCTTGCCGCTCCGGGCGGAGCCGCCAGACTGGCAGGTCGCCGGTGGTGCGGCTCCGCCCGGCCGGCGGGCGCCCACGACACGTTCCGGTTCAGGCCGGAACCTCGGTCCCGGGAGCGGGGACGGTCACGGGCGGGCAACGCGGGTCCAGCCGGATCCGTGCCAGGTCGCGGCCCGCGATCGCCCAGGCGTTCCAGGATCCGGGCTCGAAGTGGAGTTGCGGGTTGGTGTGCCACTCGTCGCCCATCCCGGTGGCCAGCAGCGTGGCCCCGCGCTCGGCGTCGAGCTCGTAGGCGTTGCCGCCGTCACGGAAGACCGAGGCGAACAGGCGGCCCCGGTGCACGGTCAGCTCGCCGTAACCGGACAGCATGCCCTGCCGGACGACCTGCCGGGTCGCGGGGTCCAGGGCGATCCAGGCTCCCGAGTCGCGCTTGTACGACGCGTACAACAACCCGCCGTGCAGCTTGACGTCCTGGAAGGTGCGGTGGCCCGGCATCGGCTCGGCCCGCCAGAGGACGGTGCGGCGGGCGAGGTCGAAGGCGGCTATGGAGGCGGACGGCGCGCTGGTCCCGAACACGTCGCCGGCCAGGTAGACCACGTCGCGCCCGGCGTCGAGCGTCAGGCTCATGAGGCTCTGGCCGGGGATGATCCCCTGATACACGTCCATCCCGCCGGTATGGGGGTCGACCACCGACAGCGCGCCGCCGATGCTCGCCGACAACGACGCGGTCGCGACCAGGAGCTTGCCGGAGCGGGGGTCGTACTCGATGTCCCAGGGCCGCTTCTGGTCGTGGCCGAGGTAGCCGAGGCTGCGGACCTCGTCGGTGCGCACGTCGACGGAGATGATCTCGCCGGTGGGGTACATGGCGGCGTAGACCTTGTTCCCGTTGCCGACCATGGCCTTGGGCTCGCCCGGCACCCGGATCCTGCGGTGCCCGCCGGTGCGCAGGTCGCGGATCTCCATGGCGAAGTGCCCGCCGGCGTACACGGCGCGGCCGGGGACGAGCAGCATGCTCTGCGGCCGCTCGGCGCCGGGCGGCAGGCCCGCGTCGATCAGGTCGGTGAACTCGGCCGCGCCGGTGCCCGCGTCCAGCGACCACAACCCGCCGCTGCCGGCGACGGACAGCAGCGTGTTCTCGCCGGTCACGTGCAACAGGCGGGTCTCGTCGCCGTAGGACGGCGGGTCGATGACCTTGGTGAGCGCCGTGTCGCCCGTCCGGTAGCGGTAGACGGTGCCGTCGGGGCGGGAGGCGGCGTAGACGGAGCCGTCGGCGGCGGTGGTCAGCGCGTCCAGGAGCCCGGACGCGATGGTGACCCGCCGCAGGTCCGTGCCGTCCTTGCGGACGTCGATCAGCTCGCCGCCGGCGGCGGCCAGGACCCGGTCACCGTTGAGCGCGACGACGCCGATCGCGGCGCCGCCGGTCGCGAGCTGCCGGACGGCGCCGCTCTCGCGGTCGATCCGCACGAGCAGCCGCTTCTCCAGCAGGCCCGCGTAGACGTAGCGGTCGTCGGCCGCCACCGCACGCACATGGTGCTCGCCCTGAGCCGGCACGTCGTAGCGGCGGACCGCGCCGGTACCGGGGACGTACTCCCACACGCGCCCGTCGGGCGAGGTGCCCGCGTACAGGGTGCCGTCGGGGGCCGCGGCCAGGCTCCAGACGAAGCCGCCGGTCCCGCCGAAGGAGTGCAGGTGCGTGACCTTGCCGGTGGCGATGTCGAAGCCGTACAGGTCGGGGACAGGGTAGGTGCCAACATAGACCGTGCCGCCGGACACGGCGACGGCCCAGCCACCCTCGGGCTCGCCGTCGGCCGGGCCGTCGGGGAGCGTCACGCTTCTGACCACCTCGCGGGTGCTCAGGTCGATCTCGGCGAGCACGGGCGGCTTGGGGCCGCGGGTGACGACGTAGACGTGGCCCTCGTGGACGGCGGCGCCGACGACGGCCCCGGTCACCGAGGCCGGTCCGTACGTGGTGACCGCCTGGCCGCCGCACCGTGAGGGGGTGGCCGAGGCGGCGGTGGGTGAGACGAGAGCGGGTAACAGGCCCGCCACGACGACGAGCAGGGATCGGAGCATGCCCAGGACCTCGTGTTCCATTGTGCTCGATTTTGGTCCAGACCGTAACCTTATGAGCGTCGCTCGTCAACGGCACGATGACCCACCGTCGCCCCCGCGGCCTGGTCGATGCGGACCGGATGCACGACTCGCGGTCGCCCGAATCCCCGGACGTGCCGGAAACGGTCGTCGCCGATATCCCGCGGAGATCGTCGCTAACCTTCCCTTCAGATCGGCAGACGGCACCCATTTCGACCCGCCGATCGTCCCGGATCCGATCCGAGGGCGCTTCCCGATCGGTCCCCGGCCGTTTCCCGGCCGGCCCCCGGTCGCCCGGACCGCCCCCGGGACGGTCGCGGGCTCCTGGTCGGCCCTGGGCCGCGGGGCCGGTGTCGGGTCGGCGTGGGAGCGGCCGGGCCGGGCGCGAGCCGCGGAGCCCGTTCGCGATCTAGACATTACGGACTAGGCCGTTATAGCGTGCGGCGAAACCGCACCAGGGAGGCGCACATGATCCCCCGCCGTCGATTCCTGCAGGCTGCCACCGCCGCCACGGTGGCTGCCGGTCTGCCGGCCACCGCCGCGCGCGCCGCCACACCCGCCGAAGGCACGCTCACCGACCTGGGCCCCGCCAGCGTCGCCAGCCCTCTCGGCAACGCCGAGTTCGTCGGCGGCGTGCTCTACGCCGGATCGCGCGGGCTGTCGCCCAACGTGGTCGGCGCCTACGACCTGGCCGAGGATTCGGTCACCGCCCATTTCGACATCCCCACGGGCATCGGGGTGTGGGCGATGTGCAAGGTCGGCACCGACGTCTACGTCGGCACCCACGCCAAGTCCGACCTGTACAAGCTCGACACGGTGGCAGGCTCGGTCACCAAGGTCGCCTCCTTCCCCGACCACTTCATCTGGACCCTCGCCTCCTCCCCCGACGGCAAGGTCTACCTGGGCACGTCGGAGCCGGGCAAGGTCAAGGAGTACGACCCCGCCACCGGCGCCACCCGCGATCTGGGCGAGGCCGTGCCGGGCGAGGCGTACGTGCGCGCCATCCAGGCCGACGACACGCACGTCTACGCCGGCGTCGGCGCCAACGCCCATCTCATCGCGATCGACCGGGCCACCGGCGAGCGGCGCGACCTGCTGCCGTCCGAGCTGGCCGACCGGGACTGGGTGTCGAGCATGGACGTCTCCGGCACCCACATCGCCGGAGGCATGAACTCGCTGGCCGAGCTGGTCATCCTGAACAAGGCCGACCCGTCCGACCACAGGGTCGTCAAGGCCACGGCCCCGGGCGAGAAGTACATCGTCTCGGTCCTCATCCACGACGGCCACGTCTACTTCGCGGGGCGCCCCACCGGCACCTTCTACCGCTGCCGGCTGGACACCGGCGATCTGGAGGTCCTCGGCGTGCCGTACTTCGAGGCCGCCACCCACCGCATCCTGGCCCACGAGGGCCGCGTCTACGGCGTGCAGGACAACGCGGTGTTCGTCTACGATCCGGCGACCGGCGCGCTGGACTACCGCAACCTGGTGCAGCGCGGTTTCCGCGCGGCGGCGGAAGAGCCGATGTCGGTGCACTCCGACGGCGAGCGTGTCTACGTCGGCGGCAAGAGCGGCGCCGACATCCACGACCTGGCCACCGGCGCGGTCACCCGGCTGTCCATCCCCGGCGAGCCGAAGACCATGCTCACCGTCGGAGGCACCACCTATCTCGGCGTCTACACGCAGGCCGCGCTCTACTCCCACCGCGCCGGCGACACCGAGGCCAGGCTGCTGGCGCGCACCGGCAACCAGCAGGACCGGCCGCGCGATCTCGCCTACGACGACCGGACCGGCGTGCTCGTGATGCCCACCCAACCCGAGCCCGGCCACATGAACGGCGCGCTGTCCTTCTACTCCCCGCGCACCGGCGAGTACGTCACCCAGCGCCCCGCTGTCGAGCGCCAGACGGTCTACTCGGTCGTCACCCGGAGCGGCATCGCCTATCTCGGCACGCTCACCCAGGAGGGCCTCGGCCTGCCGCCGGTCACCTCCACCGCGCGCCTGGCCGCCTACGACCTGTCGGCGCGCGCGTTGTTGTGGCAGGCCGAGCCCGTCCCCGACGCCCGCCACATCTCCGCGCTCGCGCTCGGCCCGAGGCACGTGTACG
Source organism: Nonomuraea diastatica (assembly GCF_004349015.1). Taxonomy (NCBI): domain Bacteria; kingdom Bacillati; phylum Actinomycetota; class Actinomycetes; order Streptosporangiales; family Streptosporangiaceae; genus Nonomuraea; species Nonomuraea diastatica. The sequence continues at coordinate 17,359 of NZ_SMKP01000142.1, read as the reverse complement.
GCATGGCGAGCACGGGCGTGGTCTTCGAGTTCGACCCGCGGGCCCGGAGGGTCACCCGCACGCTCCGGGTCGGCGCGAAGGGCGGGGACCTGTTCGTCGTGGGCCGGGTGGCGTACTGCGGCGACGGCGACAAGGTGTACAAGATCGACCTGGTGACGTTCACCGCGAAGGCCATCGTGACCGGGCTGGCGGGTCAGTGGTTCGGCGGCGAGCCCAAGCTGGCCCTCGACCCCTCCCGCCGCGCCCTGTACGGAGTCAAGGACCGCAATCTGGTGCGCATCGCCATCAGCGGCAACAGGTGACATCGGCCACGGCCGCCACGTGATCGTCAGGTGCGCTCACCGGCTCCGAACGGACACGTGGTGGCCGTACTCGTGTCCGCCGGGGCACCGAAGTTCGCGAACGAGCGCGAGGGCGCCATATGACGAAAAATTATGGATTTCTTCTCATCAGAATACTGTCCAGTAGTGCAGATATCGGAAATATCCATGAATCTTATCCTCGTCGCCGACTTTCGACCGTGGGGTCGGGGGCAGAAGACTCGGCGTAAGCCCCAGGGGACGACGAAGGAGTGATCATGACGGATCGCCTCAAGGGAGCTGCGCAGCAGCTGCACGACGAATGGGACGACGACCCGCGCTGGGCGGGCATCGAGCGCACCTACAGCGCCGAGGACGTGATACGGCTGCGCGGCAGCGTCCAGGAAGAGCACACGCTCGCCCGGCTCGGCGCCGAACGGCTGTGGGCCCTGCTGCACACCGAGGACTATGTCGCCTCCCTCGGCGCACTCACCGGCAACCAGGCCGTCCAGCAGGTGAGAGCGGGCCTGAAGGCGATCTACCTGTCCGGCTGGCAGGTCGCCGCCGACGCGAACCTGGGCGGGCAGACCTACCCGGACCAGAGCCTGTACCCGGCCGACTCCGTGCCGGCCGTCGTGCGCCGCATCAACAACGCGCTGCTGCGCGCCGACCAGATCACCTGGTCGGAGGGCGTCGAGAGCCCGCACTGGCTGGCGCCGATCGTCGCCGACGCGGAGGCCGGGTTCGGCGGGGTGCTGAACGCCTTCGAGCTGATGAAGGGCATGATCGCGGCCGGTGCCGCCGGCGTGCACTGGGAGGACCAGCTCGCCTCCGAGAAGAAGTGCGGCCACCTCGGCGGCAAAGTGCTGATCCCCACCGGCCAGCACATCAAGACGCTCAACGCCGCCCGTCTCGCCGCCGACGTCTGCGGCGTCCCCACACTGATCATCGCGCGGACCGACGCCCAGGCCGCGACGCTGCTGACCAGTGACGTGGACCCGCGCGACCAGGCGTTCACCACCGGCGAGCGCACCGCGGAGGGCTTCTACCGGGTCAGGAACGGTCTGGAGGCGTGCATCGCGCGCGGCCTGGCGTACGCGCCGTACTCCGACCTGCTCTGGATGGAGACCGGCACGCCCGACCTGCAGGTGGCCCGCGAGTTCGCCGAGGCGATCAAGGCCGAGCACCCGGAGCAGATGCTCGCCTACAACTGCTCGCCGTCGTTCAACTGGAAGAAGCACCTGGACGACTCCACGATCGCCAAGTTCCAGCGGGAACTGGGACACATGGGGTACAAGTTCCAGTTCATCACGCTCGCCGGGTTCCACTCCCTCAACTACTCCATGTTCGACCTGGCCCAGGGGTACGCCGGCGACGGCATGCCGGCGTACGTGGCGTTGCAGGAGGCGGAGTTCGCCGCCGAGGCGCGCGGTTACACCGCGACCCGGCACCAGCGCGAGGTCGGCACCGGCTACTTCGACCTGGTCAGCACGGCCGTGGCCCCCGACTCCTCCACGACCGCGCTCAAGGGCTCCACGGAGGAGGAGCAGTTCGCCCGCTGAGCCCCTGCACGCGCCGGCCACCTCCAGGGCATCGAGGATTCGCCGGCGCACTCACAGGGAAAGGCCGCGCCAGTCCTCCCCAGCACTGGCGCGGCCTTGCCTCATGAGGAGCCGGTGGGCGTCGGCGTCGGGGTGTCCCGGCCGGGCGTGGAGGGACCCGGCGACTCGCCGGGCCCGTCCTGGGGGATCGTGCTGATCGACGATGACGGCCGCGGGCAGTCCCGCCTGGCCATGGCGCCGCGCCTCCTGCCGGCCGGGTCCGCGCACGCGCCGGGGCCGTCCCCGCGGGGCTCCTCCGGCCGGGCAGCGCCGGACGGGCGGCCCCGCGGCGGCCTGAACGTGTCCCACCGATGGGGCGAAGGGCTGCCGGCGCCCTCCTTCGTACGGGTGCGCGTGACGAACACCGTGGGCGTGGCGGGCGCCGTCGCCCGCACGGTCCGGGTGGGCGGCACGCGCCCTGCCAGGGTGGCGACGGGGTGCGTCGTGGACGCGGCGCTGCCCTCCGGCCGCACGGCGGGCGGCGGGTCGCCGGGCAGCAGCGAGCCGCCCCCGATGGGCGCGCCGTCCGCCCCCGACGCCGCGATCACCGTGATGGCCGCGATCGACACCGTGGCCAGCGCGGCGAAGCTGGCATGCGACAGGCTCGCTCCGGCCCTGGCCCTCCGGCGCCTGCGGGATCGTTCCAACCCCGCCTCCCCGGAGGCCGCGGCGAGCGCGCCGGACCCCGTCCCGGCGCCCCCGTGCCGTACCCGCCCCCCTCCTTGCGGGTACGGCACGGCGGTCCAGATCTCGCTCAGCACCTCGTCGACGACCTGGCGCAGATCCCACGGATCGCCCACGCCGCCGGCGGCGAGCAGCACCCGCAGCAGCTCGGCGGCCCGGGGGCGGTCGGCGGGCTCCTTGGCCAGCGCCGCCTCGACAGCGGGCCGCAGCAGGGCGGGCACCCCCTCGATCCGCGGCGGCTCGAACAGGATGCGCCGGGTCAGCACATCCGCCTCCCCGCTCCCGAACGGGTGGTGCCCCGTGGCGGCGAACGCCACCAGGCACCCCCACGCGAACACGTCGGACGCCGGCAGCGCCCTGTCCGTCGACTGGTCCGTCAGCCGCTCCGGCGCCACCCACCCGGGACTGCCCATGACCTGCCCGGCCTGCGTGTGGGCGGACAGCGTGTCCACGTCGCGGGCGATGCCGAAATCGATGACCCGCGGCCCTTTCGCGGACAGCAGCACGTTGCCCGGCTTGAGGTCCCGGTGCACGAGCCCGGCCTCGTGGACCGCGACCAGTGCGGCGGCGACGCCGAGCGCCACGCCGTAGGCGCGGTCGGGCGTCAGCGGCCCCTCCGCCAGGACGACCCGGGAGAGCGCGGGGCCCGGGATGTACTCGGTGACCAGGTAGGGCCGGCCCTGGTCGGTGCCGTCCTCGACGACGGCGGCCGTGCAGAACGGCACCAGTCTGCGTGAGAAGGCCACTTCCTCGGCGAAGCGGGTGCGTAACGTGGCATCGTTGAGATGCACCGCATGTGGTGTCTTGAGCGCCACCAGGCCGCCCCGAGGGTGTTCGGCCAGGTAGACGACTCCCATCCCGCCCGCGCCGAGGCGCCCCAGCAGCAGATATCGCCCGATGATGACCGGGTCGCCCACCGTAAGCGGTCGCACGCCGGCAGGCATGTCGCTCGCACCACGCGCCATCCGGGTTTCGCCCTTCCTGTCTGGAACACGGCACAGCACACTGTGACCGCATCCAGGCAGGCTTTCCGCATGTCTTGCATAAGCGGTATCAGAGGTAAGGCGATCGTTCCTCTGGGGTGAGGAAGCCGTGTGACGGAAGTGGCGGTGCGTCCCCCCGCGAGGGCGGGGATCAGGAGGCGATCGCGGCGGCCTCCTCCGCCTCGACCTGGCGGTTCCAGTCCTTCTTGACCGCCCGCCAGCCCTCGTCGTCCACCCCCGCGCGCCAGTAACCGGAAATGGACAGCCGGTCCAGCGGGACGCCCCGCTCAAGCCGCAGGTGCCGGCGGAGCTGCTTCACGAACCCCGCCTCCCCGTGCACGAACGCGTGCACGTCTCCCTCGGGGAACTCCAGCTCCCGCACCGCCTGCACGAGCGCATGGCCCACCGGACGGCCGCTTCGATACAGCCACAGGATTCGCGCGTCGGCGGCGGTGTCGAGCTTCTGCTCGTCGCCGGGCCCGTCCACCTCCAGCAGGACGTGGGCGACCGCCCCTTGGGGCAGCGCTTCGAGCGAGGCCGCGATCGCGGGCAGGGCGCTCTCGTCGCCCACGAGGAGGTGCCAGCCCGCCTCGGAGTCGGGCTGGTAGCCGCCGCCGGGGCCGAGCATGAGCAGGACGTCCCCCGGCTTCGCCGCGGCGGCCCACGGCCCGGCCAGCCCTTCGTCGCCGTGCACGACGAAATCGAGGGTCAGCTCGCGCGTGTCAGGGTCCCAGGCGCGCACGGTGTAGGTGCGCAGCCGTGGCCAGTGCTCGCGCGGCATGGTCTCACGGCACGTCTTCACGCTGAAGGGCTCGGGATAGTCGACGTCTTCGTACGGAAAGACCAGCTTCACGTAGTGGTCGGTGAGCCCCGTGGTGGCGAAGTCGGAGAGCCCGTCGCCCCCGAGGACCACGCGGACCATGTGCCGCGAGGTCCACTCGGTCCGCAGGACGACGCCTCTATGATGATCTGCGGGCTTCTCAGCCATTCGCACAGCCCCCTGATTCAGCTTAGGTATACCTAACCTTACATGGTGTCGATCTGCTGCCGCATGCCGATCGCCGAAAAAGGACACGACACCACTCATGCCGTGTCCCATATCGGGCCCACATCCCTCGGCGAACCCGGCCGGCCGGCCACCGCCCCCAGGAACTTCGCCATGTGCCGGAATGCCAGCCGCGCCTCCGGCAACACGTCAGCCAGGATCGGGAAGACGTGCGGCATGCGGTCCCATTCCTCGTACCTGACCGGCACCCCGGCCTGGCGCGCCCGCTCGGCGACGCGCCTGCCCTCGTCGCGCAGCACCTCCGTCGACCCCGTCACGATCATGAGGGGCGGCAGCGCCGTGAAGTCGCCGTGCACCGGCGACACCAGCGGATCCCGCGGATCCAGCCCGGCGGTCCACCTGCGGGCCAGCCAGCGCACCCGCCCGGCCGGCAGCATGGGGTCCTGCCGGCGGTTCGCGTGGCGCGGAGCATCGGTCAGGTCCGCCCACGGCGACAGGCAGATCGCCGCCGCGGGCAGCGGCAGCCCCCGGTCGCGCAGCGCGAGCAGAGTAGCCAGCGTCAGGTGAGCGCCGGCCGAATCGCCGGCGAGCACGATGTCCCCGGCCGCGTGGCCGCGCCGCAGCAGGCAGTCGTAGGCGCCCATCGCGTCCGCCAGCGAGTCGGCCAGCGTGTGCACAGGCCCCTGCCGGTAGTCGAGCGCCAGCACCGGACGCCGGGCCGCCGCCGACAACCGCCACGTGATCGGCCGGTGCGTGCCCGGCGAGCACGAGAAGTATCCGCCGCCGTGGAAGTAGAGCACCACCTTGCGCTCGTCGAGACCCTCCCCGCCGCGTACCCACTCGCCGCCGCACGCCGAGAGCGTCGCGGGCACGATCGCGACATGCTCGGGATACGGCACCTGCACGAGCCGCGCGAGATCCCCGAGCCTGGCCGCGCAGACCAGCGCCAGCGGATGGCGCATCAACAGGATGGACGCGGGCTTCAACGTGCCGCGCATGAAACCGGTGAGCGCGCGGGCCTGCCAGCTCAGGGGATAGTCAGGAACTACGTCCCCGTCGATCCGCATATCGGTCCTCCAGTAAGTCCCCTTCCCCCTCTCGCCCGCTCCTACCGGCCAGTAAGTATCGGATCCCGCAGCGCTAAAACGCGTTGCGAGCCGCCGGGACCGCAACGGATAATTTCCTGCTTCTCATCGGCAGACCCGTGCACGGGTCCGGACACGGCATGCCACCGTGTCGTCACCCTCCGGAGGTGCAAAACCATACCGCTCTATGCCCGGCTCGTCCGGTACGGCTTCAGAAAGCACGCCACCTACGTCGCAGCCGCGCTCGCCGGCGCCTTCACCAACAGCGTGTTCGGCATCCTGCGCGCCTACATCCTCATCGCTCTGTGGCAGGCCCGCCCGGGTCTGGCCGGCTACGACATCACCGACGCCATCACCTACTGCTTCGTCACCCAGGCGTTCATCGCGCCGATGCAGCTGTTCGGTGGTGGCCTCGGCATACCCGAACGCATCCGCAGCGGCGACATCGCGCTCGACCTCGTCCGCCCCGCCCCGCTCCAGGCCTGGACCCTCGCCGAGGACGTCGGCAGGGCCGCCTACCTCTTCCTGGCGCGTGGCATCCCGCCCATGCTGGTCGGCGCGGCCGTGTTCGGCGTCGTCCTCCCCGGCGGTCCCGGCCAGTGGGCGGCGTTCCTGACCGGCTTCGCGCTCGCCATCGTCGTCAGCTTCGGCTGGCGCTACCTGATCGCGCTGTCGGTCTGCTGGCTCGTCGACGACCGAGGCGTGGCCGTCCTGTCGATGGTGCTCACCACGTTCTTCAGCGGCATGATGGTGCCCCTGCACATCTTCCCCGGCTGGCTGGCCGACGTCGCCAGGTCGCTGCCGTGGGCGGCCATGGTCCAGTTGCCCACCGACCTCTACCTCGGCAAGGCCCCCGTCATGGAGACGCTCGCGTTCCAGGCCTTCTGGGCGGCGGTCCTGCTCGGACTCGGCGCCCTCGGCACCAGGGCGATCCGCCACAAGGTGGTGATCCAGGGTGGTTAGCACCTATGCCCGGCTGGCCTGGACCTGGACCCGCGCCGCCGCCGCCTACCCGGGCTCCTTCGTGCTGATGATCGTGCTCGGCTTCGTCACGACCGCGCTCGACGTCGCCGTGATCCTGGTCGTCTTCGCCAACACCACCACCCTCGTCGGCTTCTCCCGCGACGAGGTGCTCTTCCTGTACGGCGCCGCCAGCGTGTCCTTCGCCATCTGCGACATGTTCGTCAGCAACATCGACCGGGTCAGCCAGCACATCAAGGCCGGCACGCTCGACACGTTCCTCATCAGGCCGGTGAGCGCGTGGCTCCAGCTCTGCGCCGACCGTTTCAACGCCAACAGGATCGGCCGCGTCCTGCAGGCGGTGCTCGTGCTCGGCTACGCCGTCGCCGCGCTCGAGCTCGACTGGCGGCGCGCCTGGATCATCCCCGTCATGGTGATCACCGGGATCGTCATCTTCGCCGCGCTCTGGACGCTGGCCGGCGCGGCGCAGTTCGTGCTCACGGACGCGCCGGAGCTGGTCAACGCCTTCACCTACGGCGGCCACCAGCTCACCCAGTACCCGCTCAGCATCTACGCCCGCGACCTGGTCAGGAGCGTGACTTACGTGCTCCCGCTGGCCTTCGTCAACTGGCAGCCGGGCCTGTACGCGCTGGGCAGGGACGACCCCCTCGGCACGCCCGAGTTCATGCGTTTCCTCGGGCCGGCCGCCGCGCTGGCCCTCGCTCTGGCGGCCGCGCTCGCCTGGCGGCAGGGCATCAGACACTACCGATCCACGGGGAGTTGACCATGATCGAGCTTGATCGGGCCGGGCGCTCGTTCAAGGTGAAGAGAAGACTCGTCCACGCCGTGCGCGACCTGTCGTTCGCGGTGTCGCCGGGAGAGTTCGTCGGCTATCTCGGCCCCAACGGCGCCGGCAAGTCCACCACGATCAAGATGTTGTGCGGCATCCTCACGCCGACCTCGGGCACCGTGCGGGTGGCGGGCCTGGATCCGTCACGCAAGCGCACGACTCTCGCCCGGCGGATCGGTGTGGTGTTCGGGCAGCGTACGACGCTGTGGTGGGACCTGCCGCTGGCCGACAGCTTCGAACTGATCCGGCACCTTTACAAAGTAGATCGCGCTGCGTTCCGTTCGCGGCTCGCCGAGCTGGCCGACACGCTCGACCTCGGCGCGTTCATCCGCACACCGGTGCGCCAGCTCAGCCTCGGGCAGCGCATGCGCGGCGACCTCGCGGCGGCCCTGCTGCACGCGCCCGACGTGCTCGTGCTCGACGAGCCGACGATCGGGCTCGACGTGGTCAGCAAGGCCGGCATCCGCGACTTCCTCAGGCGGCTCAACGCCGAGCGCGGCACGACCGTGCTGCTGACCACGCACGACCTCGGGGACATCGAGCGCCTGTGCCGCCGGGTCATGCTGATCGACCATGGGCGGCTGGCGTTCGACGGGACGCTCGGCGACCTGATGGCCACGGCCCCCGACCAGTCCAGCATCGAGGAGGTGGTCGCCCGCCTCTACACCGGCAGCGGCGCCACCTAGTAGTAGCTGCTCTCCGGCGTGGTCTCGTACTCCTCGTCCAGGTCGTCGTCCCGCCGCGACCAGCGCGACGGCATCAGCACGGGGATGAACAGGGCCACGCCGAGGAGTGCGAACACTCCGGTCGTCAGCAGCGTCCTGACGCCGGCGCCGGCCTCCCTGACGAGCTGGTGCATCGACGGTTCGGCCGGGATGAACGACAGCGCCCTGTTCACGTCGAGCGCGTAGACGACCGTCCAGGCCAGCAGCACCATCGACGGCAGGAACGTCGCCAGCGGAGAGACCCGGCCCGCCACCACGAGGCCGACCACCAGCCCGACCGCGGCCATCGAACCCAGCGCGATCCACAACGTCTGGCTGTCGGGTGCGGTCGCCGCGGAGCTTCCGGCCGCCTGCTGGACGGCCCATCCCCCGCCGGCCAGCACAGCCGCCGTCACCACCAGCCCGATGAGCAATCCAGCTAAGTGCCGCAACGTTTCTCACCTCAATGTCGACGTGGTGGGCACGACCCTAGCGACAAAAGCCATATTCGGCCCAGGCATTGCACAGCTTCGGCCTCAGGGCCTCATATGCCCCTGCCCCGTGAGAACATGGGGCACACTCATGCGCGCGCGACTCCCCCTCAGGCTCGCGCGGACGGCCGCCTTCGCCGCCGTCTGCGTGACCCTCGCCGCCCTGGCCCACGTGCTGGGCGGCGGCGTGGCCCCCGCGCCATGGACCGCCGCACTCGGGCTCGCGGGCGTGTCCGCGCTGGGGCTGGCGCTGTGCGGCAGGGAGCGCTCGGCGCCGACGATCAACCTCGTGCTCGTCGGCGCGCAACTCGGGCTGCACGAGCTGTTCGCGGGCGAGGGCGCGTCCTACGTCTCGGTGCACGGCCACGCCCAGGGCGGCCTGGCCGTCAGCACCGGCATGCTGCTCACGCACCTGACGGCCACACTGATGACGGGCCTGTGGCTCTCGCGTGGCGAGGCCGCCATCTGGTCGCTGCTGCGCCGCATCGGCCGCAGGCTCGTGCTGCTCGCACCGGTCGCCGTGCCCTCCACGCGGCCCGCCGCACCGATCGTCCGCACCAGGGTGGTGCCGCTCCAGCCGGGCTTCCGGCACTGCGTGGCCAGGCGTGGTCCTCCACTTCCCGCCTGACCGTCTGACACCCCATCACCTTTCGACCAAGTGGAGATTCCGCATGTCCTTCGTACGCCGTGCGGCGACCGTGCTCGCCGCCGCCACCGCTCTCACCGTCGGCCTCGCCCTGCCCGCGCTGGCTCACGTCACCGTCCAGCCCGGCACCGCCGAGCAGGGCTCGTTCACCAAGGTCGCCTTCCGGGTGCCGAACGAGCGCGACGACGCCTCGACCACCAAGATCGAGGTCTCCTTCCCCGCCGACCACCCGCTGGCCTTCGTGTCGGTCAAGCCCGTGCCCGGGTGGGACGTCAAGGTCACCGAGGGCAAGCTGCCCGCGCCGGTCACGACCGAGTACGGCGAGCTGGAGGAGGCCGTCACCAAGGTCGTCTGGTCGGGTGGCAAGATCGAGCCGGGTCAGTTCCAGGAGTTCGAGGTGTCCATGGGTCAACTGCCCACCGACACCGACTCCCTGATGTTCCCGACGAAGCAGACCTACTCGGGAGGCGAGGTCGTCGACTGGTCCGAGGCTCCCAAGGCCGACGGCACCGAGGCCGAGCACCCCGCCCCGCTGCTCAAGCTCGTGCCCGCCGCCGGCGAGGGGGCGGCCTCCGCCTCACCGTCCACTGCTGCGTCCACTGCTGGGGCCGCCGCCACGCCGTCGGTCGCCCCCGTGGCGGCCGCGTCGTCGTCCGACGGGACGGCCCGCCTGCTGGGCGGCGCGGGTCTGGTGGCCGGCGTGGCCGGCGTGGTGATCGGTTTCCTCGGCCTCCGCCGCCGCCCCACCTCCTAGCGGCACCTCCTGGCGGCCCGGTCCGCGGGTCCCCTCCGCCCGCGGCCGGCCGGGCCGCCCGACGCACGTCCAAGGTACGCCCCGGCCCGGGCCGCGTGGAGCGGCCGGCCGGGCGCGGGTGGTCAGGAGGTGATGTCCTTGCCGGAGAACCTGGCCCAGGCGATCGAGCCGAACAGCACGACGTACGCCCCGAACGCCAGCAGCCCCTCCCCCAGCGCCGCCGTGTCGACGGGGCTGCGCAGCACCGCGTCGAAGTTCGTGAACCTCGTCGGCAGCAGGTACGGCGTGATCGAGCCGAGCTCCGGGATCGCGCGCAGCACCTGGCAGATGATGATCAGCACGATCGTGGCGGCGATGGCCCCGATGGACACCTCGGTGAAGGTCGACAGGGCCAGCGCGACGGCGGCCAGGGCGGCCATGCCCGCGCCCACGTACCCGACGGCGATGAGGATGCGCAGCAGCCCCTCGCCCATCGAGATCGTGGTGCCCGACAGCAGCGTCACGTCCCCGGCGGGGAAGAGGGCCAGCCCGGTCGCCAGCGCCGACAGCGCCACCACCGCGGTGACGGCGTACGCGAAGACGACCGCGTTGAGATATTTGACGGCCAGCAGCCGGGTGCGCCCGGCCGGCGCGGCCAGCAGGTAGCGCAGCGTCCCCGTCCCCGCCTCGCCCGCGATCGAGTCGCCCGCCACCACGCTGACGACGACCGGCATCAGCAGGAGCACGAGGAACGAGAACGAGACGAACGTCAGCATGAGGCTGTTGCCCGCGACGTCCTCGATGATCCCGCCCATGCCGTCCTCGCCGGCCACGACCCGCAGCGCGACGCCGATGACGACCGGCACGACACCCAGCGCGGCCAGCATCAGCAGGTTGCGCGGCCGGCGGAAGGTCAGCCCCAGCTCGGAGCGGAGCAGCCGCCAGAACGACCACGGTGCCCGGGCGGGCGGCGTGCCGGGCTCGGCGGGATGCCGCGGCCGGCGTTCGGCGCTCCGCAGGGTCTCCTTCACCGGCACGAGCCCGGGCGTGCGCCTGGTCTGCGTCCCAGCAGCCGGCCCAGCAGCCGACCCCGCCCTCGTCGCAGCCGTCGGCTCAGCCGTCGACATCGAAGCCCTCCCCTGTCAGTCCGACGAACACGTCCTCGAGGCTGGGCCGGATCACGGCCAGCCCGCGCACGGCCACGCCCTCCCCCACCAGCGCGGCGTTGATCTGCTCCGGCGCGCGCCCGTCCAGCTCGGCCGTGACCTCGGCGCCGGATCGCCGTACGTCGGCCAGGCCCAGCGCGCCGAGCACCCGCGCCGCGTCATCGGCGTCCGGTGTCTCCACCCGGACGCGGACGACCAGGCCGCTGCGGAGCGAGGCGATCGTGCCCTGCGCCACGAGCTTGCCGGTCCGCATGATCGCGGCGTGCGTGCACATCTGCTCGACCTCGGCCAGCAGGTGGGAGGAGACGAAGACCGTGGTGCCGTCCGCGGCGATCTCCTTGACCAGCGAGCGGACCTCGCGCGTGCCCTGCGGATCGAGGCCGTTGGTCGGCTCGTCCAGGATGAGCAGCTCGCGCGGGCCGAGCAGGGCGGCGGCGATGGCCAGGCGCTGGCGCATGCCGAGCGAGTAGTTGCGGTAGCGCTTGCCCGCGGCGGCCGACAGTCCCACACGCTCCAGCGCCTCGGCGATGCGCCGCCCGGCGGTGCCGCCGGGGGCGGTCGGGTCGGCGGCGTCGAACCGCCTCAAATTGGCCTCGCCCGACAGGTACGGGTAGAAGGCCGGGCCCTCGACCACCGCGCCGACCCTGGGCAGCGCCTGGGCCAGGGGCAGGCCGAGCACGGAGTAGTCGCCGGCCGTCGGCGCGACCAGGCCGAGCAGCATGCGGATCGTGGTGGTCTTGCCCGAGCCGTTCGGCCCGAGGAAGCCGAACACCGAGCCGCGGGGCACGGCCAGGTCGAGCGCGTCCACGGCGACCTGGCCCCCGCGGAAACGCTTCGTCAGGCCGCGCGTGACGATCGCGCTCTCCCCAGAGCCGTCCCCCGGGGGCGGGGCCGCCCCGAGAGGCGCCCCCGCTTCCTGTGTGACGGCGGTCACTTGATGCCCGCCGCCTTGGTGATCTCCTCCGGGGTGACCGGGCCGACCAGGAGGCGGCCGTCGTCGGTCAGCAGGGCGGTGACAAGCTTGGTCTTGATCAGCTTGCCGGTGCCCCACGGGCCGCTCACCGGGGTCGCGGACTTGAGCACGCTGTCGAGCAGCGCGCTCGGGTCGGCGTCGCCGCCGAACCGCTCGCCGTTCTCCGGCGTCTCCGGCGTCTGCGCGGCCTTGGCCGCCAGCTCCTTCTGGTCGAACGGCAGGACCGCAACGCTCGCCCAGCCGTCACCGACGACCTTCACGCGGTCCTTGACGTCCTCGGCCTTCTCGGCGCGCTCCTCCGCGTGCTCGCCGTGCTGGTCGCCGTGCTGGTCACTGAGCGTCTTCTCCTCCACCTTGGCGCCCGCGGGCGGGGTGAAGGCGAAGTTCTCGGCCGCCGGCGGCGTGAACGTCACCTGCGTGAAGCCGACCTGGAAGGCCGGCTCAGCCGAACCCTTGGCGTAGACCTGGACCTGGAGCGGGACGTACGTCTCGCCGTCGAGCGCGATGCGTACCTCCTGGACCAGCGAGCCCTCCGCCTTGGGCGCCAGCACGAGCTGGTAGGCCGGGCGGCCCGCCACCTCCGCCGTGTTGATCACCCGGACGTCGGTGTACCTCTCGGCGTCGGCCAGCAACCGCTCCGCCACCTGCTGCGGCGTCAGATCGGTCGGCTGGGGCATCGGCGTCTTGTGCTCCGGGCCGGCGCCCTTCTTGACCGTCAGCTTGGTCGCGGTGTTGGTGGAGCTGTCCCAGTACCAGCCCTGTTCACCGTTGAGGATGAGGTTGGTCTCGTTCAGCTGGGTCGGGATGGCCACCCGCATCTTGTCGTGGGCGCCGTACCAGACCTTCACCTCGTGCGAGCCGGACAGCAGGCTGAGCGGCGACGTGTCGGCGGTCTGCGGCAGTGCGGGCAGGCCGAGCGACGCCGTCTGCTGGACGGTGCCGGACATCGGCGGGACGCCGCCCGCCTTGCTGTTGGCCGCCGCCGCGTCGGCCAGCAACTGCTGGGCCGAGCGCTCCGGCAGCACGGGATCGCCGCTCACGGCGGCGATCACGGGGCCGACGCCGATCGCGGCTCCGATGACGGCCGCCGCCGCGACCGGGACCCCCCACCTCACGTACGTTCCTCTGCGCATCTCACTCCTTTACCGTATGTCGATGCTCAGAGCCTGCGTCATGCATCCTTAGGTGGACCTGAGACTTTCTGAGACGGCTCTCAGGCTTCTCAGCGCCGTCTCAGCCCAAGGACAGGAGAATCGCCACTTGACCTCCTCCCCTTCGTGAACCGAGGGGGATCGCGGCTCTCGCGAGCCGGACCTTCCTGCTTCACCGGCGACCGCCCCACCACACTCCAAGGAGCGACAGTGACCGGTCTTACGTGGCCCCCACAGGCTTCAGATCCCGCCGGGCCGGCGGCAGTCCTTCCACGCTCGGTAACCGAAGGGAAGGCGAGAGTAAAGATGGCACCGGCGCCACCCATGGCGCGTCCGATCGCCTCGGCGGCGCTCGGACGGGCCCTGGCCTGCTCCGCAGGGGATCCGAGTCCTCCGCCTGAAGCCGTGGGCGTCCTCGGAGGTGTCCGATGAGAGTGCTTGTCGTCGAGGACGAACGGCGGATGGCCGCCGCGCTCCAGCGGGGGCTCCAGGCTGAGGGGTTCGCGGTGGACCTCGCCCACGACGGCGAGGAGGGATTGCACGCCGCCCGGCACGGCGACTACGACGTCGTGGTGCTCGACATCATGTTGCCGAGGTTGTCGGGCTACAACGTGTGCAAGCAGCTGCGCGCCGAGGAGAACTGGGTGCCCATTCTCATGTTGTCGGCCAAGGACGGCGAGTATGACATGGCTGACGGGCTCGACCTCGGCGCCGACGACTATCTGACCAAGCCGTTCTCGTACGTGGTGCTGGTGGCCAGGTTGCGGGCGCTGCTGCGGCGCGACTCGGGGCGGCGGCCGTCGGTGCTCGTGGCGGGCGATTTGTCGCTGGACCCGGCGCGGCGCAGGGTGGAGCGGGGCGAGCGGCCGATCGAGCTGACGCCCAGGGAGTTCGCACTGCTGGAGTTCCTGATGCGCAGGCGCGACGAGGTGGTGTCGAAGTCGGAGATCCTCGAGCACGTGTGGGACACCTTCGACACCGACCCCAACGTGGTCGAGGTGTACGTCGGCTACCTGCGGCGCAAGATCGACGCCCCTTTCAGCAGGAACGCGCTGCAGACCGTGCGCGGCGCCGGCTACCGGCTGGCGGGCGACGGTGGCTGACTCGCCGCTGGTCTGGTGGCGGCGGCAGGGCCTGCGGTTCCGGCTCACGGTGGCGGCCGCCGCGGTGCTGGCGCTGGCGCTCGCGGTGTCGGCGTCGGTGCTGCTCAGCGTGCTCGACCGGGCCCTGATCGACACCGTGGACGAGTCGACGAGGGCGCAGGCGCAGGCCGTGCGCGTGGCGGCCGACGCCGGGACGCTGACCAGCCCGATCACGACCCATGACGGCACGATCGTGCAGGTCATCGACGACCGGGGGCGGATCACGCACGTCACGTACGGAGCCGACCGGCTGGTGCCGCTGCTCGACGCGGAGGCCAGGGAGAAGGTGCTGGCGGACGGGCAGGCCACGCTGCTGGACGGGCGGCCGTACGCGATCCCGGGGTTCTTGCGGGTGATCGTGCTGCGCGCGGACCGCGGCCAGACCGTGGTCGCGGCCAGGCCCATCAGCGAGATCCAGACGAGCCTCGGCACGGCGGCGAGGGTGCTGTTCGTCGGCACGCCCGCGCTGGTCGTGCTGCTCGCGGTGGCGAGCTGGCTGATGATCGGCCGGACGCTGCAGCCGATCGCCGCCCTGCGCAGGGGCGCCTCGGAGGTCACGCACACGGCCAGGTCGCGGCGGCTGCCGGTGCCGCAGTCGCGGGACGAGGTGCACTCGCTGGCCACCACTCTCAACGACATGCTGGCCAGGCTGGAGGAGGCGGAGCAGCGCCAGCGGGCGCTGGTCGCCGACGCCGCGCACGAGTTGCGCAGCCCGCTGGCCAGCATCCGGCTGCAGCTGGAGGTGGCGCTCGGGCATCCAGACGGCCAGGACTGGCAGGAGACCGCCGAGGGTGTGCTCGAGGACACGATGCGGCTGTCCAGGCTGGCCGAGGACCTGCTGGCGCTGGCCCGGCTGGACGAGCGCGGTGGCGTGCCCGCCAGGCGCGAGCCCGTCGACCTCGACGACGTGGTCCGCCAGGTCGTCGACCGGTACGGCGAGGCGCGGCTGACGGTGTGCGACCCGGTCGTCGTGCGCGGCGACGCCCTCGACCTGAGCCGGGTGCTGACGAATCTGATGGACAACGCGGTACGCCACACCGCCTCCAAGATCGAGGTGGCGCTGACCGCCGACGGCGTGCTGACGGTGACCGACGACGGCCCCGGCATCCCTGAGCAGGACCGCGATCGGGTGTTCAACCGCTTCACCAGGCTCGATTCCGGGCGCAGCCGCGACGAGGGCGGCGCCGGCCTCGGGCTGGCGATCGTCCGCGAGACCGTGCGGGCGCATGGCGGCACGGTCTCGCTGGAGGACGCCGGCCCGGGGTTGCGGGCCGTGGTGCGGCTGCCGGTGTCCCGCTAGGCCTGGCCCGCTGGACCTGAGCGGCCACAGCCCTGCCTCGGGCTCGGTGCGCGTGTCAGGCGGCGCGGGCGATCCTGCCGGAGCCCTGCGCCGCGTCGTACGCGAGGACGCTCTTCGCCGGGGACTGCCTGGACGGCGTCTGTCACGTGCCAGGAAGGCACACGCCGGCGGGGGTTCCGGGAGGTGCTGGGGGATCAGGGGCCGGCGACGACGTCGTCTGCGGCCTTCAGGGGCCCTGCCGTGGCGCGGCGTGCTCGCCGGGCCCCCCGGGCTCGGATGATCCGGGCCCTGTCGGATGGACGTGGAGGGAAATGGAGCGTTCCGGAAGTGGTCAGGCGGCTGTCCCCTTTTCTGCGGTGGCCAGGAAGTCCTGGGCGATGAGCGGCAACCGGCGGCGGGCGTGGACGACCGCGATGACCCGGCGCACGGCGGGCTCGAGCGAGCGCACCACCAGACCGGCGCGACCGGCCTGCTCGGCCATGCCGCGATACCACAGCAGGGACGCCTGACCGGCGCGTACCGCGTTGAGCCAGCCGTTGCGCTCGTCGGTTTCGAGCACGACCACGGGCGTCACCGCGAACTTGCCGAACATCGCGTCGAGTTCCCTGCGCCGCAGACTGCCGCGGGCCGGCAGCGCCAGGCGCATGCCGTTCAGCTTGCCCATCGGCACGGGGTTGGGGAGTTCGAGCCCGGGCGGGGAGATCAGCACGATCTCCTGGCGTTCGAGCGGGTGGGTGATGAGGTCGGTGGGCACGGGGAGATCGGTGAGCCCAAGATCGGCCCGCTGATCCCTGATGGCGCTGACGACGCCGTCACGGCCGTCGCAGCGGACGATGTGCACGCGCACTCCCGGGTGGTGGGCCGCGTAGGCGGGCAACAACCGCCCCGCGAGACCGGGTTCGAGGCTGGGTGTGGCGGCGATGCGGAGCTCGGCCTCGGTGGTCCCGGCATGGTTGGCCAGTCCCTCGATCTCGTGAACCGCGTCGAGCGCCTCCCTTGCCAGCTTGACCACCCGGCGACCCTGCGCGGTGACGACCACGCCGCGGCCGGAGCGAGCGAAGAGCGTCATGCCGAGCTCTCGCTCCAGATCGCGGATCGCGCGGGAGAGCGCAGGCTGCGCGATGTAGAGCGATCTTGCCGCGTCGGTCATGGTGCGGTGCTCCGCAGTCGCGACCACATAGCGGAGCTGCTGGAGATTCATGCCAACGAAGCTAGGACACCACCCGCCGTCGGGACCGAAAGATAGCGGAGATCACCTCGAATGATTTCGGACCGTAACCGAGTACCGCTACATCCGTGACGGGTGAGAAATCAGTATGCTTTTGCCCCAAATTTGGCAAGGGTCCGCCAAGTCGCGGCGCAAAGCCACTGAAACCAGACAACCACGTGAACGGGGAGACACGGTGACAGGGAACGGGCAGTATCCACCCCCGCCACAAGGGCCAGGGCAGCCACAACGGCCACCCTCCTTGCCGTGGCCGCCACCGGGCTACCGCCAGCCGCAGCCGCAGGGGGGCGGCCCGTATCCGCCCCGGCAACCACCACCGCCTCCACAGCACCCCCCGCAACATTCCCCTCACCGTCC
>NZ_SMKP01000141.1:0-28408 GCF_004349015.1 Nonomuraea diastatica | reverse complement strand
CCACCAACCTGTGCGCAACATTCCACCCGCCCCGATCCCCCCGAACTCTGCTGGACAGGACGTGAAGTCCGGTGAGCGGGCCACGGTCGCCATGACCCGACCATCAGGGCGTCAGGAGACAGACGAACTGGAGGCCAGGGCTGCTCTCATGCGCGCCGCTGACGTGGGCGACCCGGTCATGGGCCGCCTCGTCGCGCAGTACGGCGCCTCGGAGGCGGCGGCAACGATCCGCGCACGCGCCTTGCCGCCCGACTTCGCCGCGCGAGAGGCCCAGCACGAGCGCCCACCCGACCTGACCGGCCGGCTGAACGCCTGGTACGCCCGCCTGGCGGCCGCCAAGCCCGCAGCCGACCTGGAAGCAGGCGAGAAGGCCGGAGCCAGGCTGATCATTCCCGGCAGCCCGGAATGGCCCACCCAGCTGGACCAGCTTGGGCCGAGCCGTCCCCTAGGGCTGTGGTTGCACGGCACGGCTGACCTCCGCTTCGCGTGCCTGAAGTCCGTCGCCGTGGTCGGCGCCCGTGCCGCCACGTCTTACGGTTCGCACATCGCGGCCCAGTTCGGTGTCGGCCTCAGCGAAGCAGGCTGGACGGTCGTGTCAGGTGGCGCCTACGGCGTGGACGGGGCGGCCCACATGGGGGCTCTGGCGGCGGATGCACCGACGGTGGTCGTTCTGGCCTGCGGCGTGGACGTCTGCTATCCGAGCAATCACGACACCCTGTTCGCGGCCGTCAGGGAGCGGGGGGTTGTGATCAGCGAGTGCCCACCGGGCGTCCACCCCACCCGGGCACGCTTCCTCATCAGAAACCGCCTGATCGCCGCCCTGTCGAGAGGCACCGTGGTGGTGGAGGCGGCGTTGCGCAGCGGCGCGCTCAATACGGCCACCCATGCCCTGTCCCTCAACAGGCACCTGGGGGCAGTGCCTGGCCCGATCACTTCGAGCATGTCGGCCGGCTGTCACCGGCTCCTCCGGGAGCGCAAAGCGGTATGCGTGACGACCCCGGAGGAGATGATCGACCTCGTCGGCGTGATAGGCGACGATTTGGCCTCGCAGAGCCGGGTCCCCGCCGTTTCCAGGGACAAACTCAACGACTCCACCAAGAGGGTGCTGGACGCGGTCCCTGCCCGAGGCGGCGCCGGTCCAGCCTCCATAGCGGTTGCTGCGGGAGTCAGCCTGGATGCGGCCCTGAGCGCGCTGGGCGGCCTGGCAGCCGCGGGCTACATAGAACGCGCCGCTAACGGATGGCGCCTGCGCAAAACGGCAACGAGCTACCGCAAGGCTCCCGAATCGGCCGCCCTGCAGCCCCCAGCCACCGAGGAAGCCGACGAGCAGGCAGACGACCCTCCGTTTCCGGACGACCTGCCGGTCCCCTACCAAGCAGCGGAGGGGACGGACGCCTGACACCTCACGGTCCACCTTGCACGCACCGCGTCACCGGACGACGGGCGCACGTGGTGACGGCCATCGCGTGATCCTTGGAGGGCCTGCTTGACCTGCTCCCACGACTCACACCGGGGTTTCAACCCGTCGCCGGGCCGGGGTTCCAGTTTCATCGGGCCCTGCCATCTCAGAAGACCCCGGGGCCGGTCTTGCCAGCCCCGTCGCCGCTACGCGGACACGGTCGGCGGGACGAAACAGACGATGGGATGAGCGCGGGGACCACGATGACCACCGACGCCGGGAACGGACGGGCAGCGTGGCAAGCCAGGATGACGCGGACATGAGCGACACGTACGTCAGCGCCGCCATGGGCAAGATGGCCAGCGTCAATGGGCAGGGCGAGCACAGATGACCTACCGACACGGACGACGACGGGACACGACACCACGACAACCGACGAGGGCGCGGCACCACAACCAGCGCAAAGCGACAGAAAAGCAGCACCACGACCAGCACGAACGACGGAAAGCACGGGCACCACGACCAGCACGAACGACGCAAAGCACGGGCACCACAACGAGCGCAAAGCGACGGGAAGGCGGGACCACAACCAGCGCAACCGACGGGAACGCGGCATCATGACAGCGCAACCGACGGCGTCGGCACCCGCGACATGACCGACAGGAAAGATGATGGTGACGTGGAAGACATGGCACGGACGGACGGTGATACGGCGGTGAGCAGAGAGGAGGTGCTGGCCGACTTCGGCCGATATCTGCGGCTGGAACGTGATCTCTCACCGCACACGGTCCGGGCTTACCTGACCGACATCACCTCGCTGCTCGATCACATGGGAGGGCAACTCGACGGCCTGGACATCGGGGCCCTCAGGGGATGGCTGGCCGGCCAGCATGAAGCGGGAAAGGCCAGAGCCACGCTGGCGCGCCGAACCGCCTGTGCCCGCACCTTCACCGCCTACTGTCATCGTCGCGGCTGGCTGTCCACGGACCCAGGGTTGCTGCTGGGCACCGCCAAGACGCCCCGGTCACTGCCGTCCGTGCTCGACCAGGAGCAGGCGCAGGCCGTGATGGACGTCCCCGCCGCCCCGGAGCCGAAGGAACTGCGCGATCAGGCGTTGCTGGAGTTGTTGTACGCCACGGGTGTGCGGGTGAGCGAGCTGTGCGCACTGGACGTCGACGATGTAGACCGTGACCGGCACGTCATCAGAGTTCTGGGCAAGGGGCGTAAGGAGCGTTCGGTGCCGTTCGGGTTGCCTGCCCTCCGAGCGCTGGACAGGTGGTGTATTCACGGACGGCCGCTGTGGGCCCGAGCCAGGTCGGGGCCCGCACTCTTTCTCGGCGTCCGCGGTGGCCGCATCGACGCGGGGACCGTCCGGCGGGTGGTGCACGCGCGACTGGCGCAGGTTGAAGGGGCGCCGGACATGGGACCGCACGGTCTCCGGCACACCGCGGCGACACACCTGCTGGAGGGCGGTGCGGACCTGCGTAGCGTTCAGGAGTTGCTCGGGCACGCGTCGCTGAACACCACGCAGATCTACACCCATGTCTCTATCGAGCGTTTGCGGGCGGCCTACCGGCAAGCGCATCCCAGGGCCTGAGTGACCCACCGGGGGTCACCGGCAGGCTCCACGCAACAACTCCCACCGCACCGCCCGACCTCGCCCAGCCCAACTCCGCACCGCCGGACCTCTTCACCACAGCACCCACAATCGCCCCAACGCTCAGAGCCACGTCCCCACGACACTTCCGCCTCCGCCCCATCGCGCCCACGCCGCCCCGCATCAAATCCCACGCCACGTCGCATCACGTCCCGTCACAGCGCATCGCATGACGTCCACGCCACGACGCGCCGCACCGCATCGCGTCCACGCCACGTCACGCCACGTCACGCCACGTCACGTCACGTCACGTCACGCAGCATCGCATCGCGTCCACGCCACGTCACGCCACGCAGCATCGCGTCGCACACGACGCACCACGTCACGCCGTATCGCATCGCGTCCGACATCACGACGCACCACGCAGCATCACGTCCACGTCACGCCGCATCACGGTCACGCCACGGCGCAACGCATCACGCCACGCCATAAGTAGCCGCTTGGACCGCACCCCGCACCACCGCACCACCGCCACACGAGCGCCAGAAGGACAGGCCCCGGCGAAACCGCCGCGGGTCGCTGCCATTCGTACGGATACCGGGTCACGGTGCAAGGACTACGCCAGCTCAGCGCGAGGCTCGCCCCGTCCCAGGAGGGCGTTGAGGGACGTCGGTGTGGCGCGAGATTCTACGGAGGTGCCGCTCTCCCACCGCCTTACCGCGCGTTACCCGGAGAAGCCTTCCTTGGGCATCTCCAGGTCGGCTTTGGCCAGTTCTTCGACGTTGACGTCCTTGAACGTGACGACCCGTACGTTCTTCACGAACCGGGCGGGCCGGTACATGTCCCACACCCAAGCGTCCTGCATCTTCACGTCGAAGAAGACGTCGCCGTTCTCCGCAGTGCGGACATCGAGATCGACCGAGTTGGTCAGATAGAACCGCCGCTCAGTCTCCACCACGTATGTGAACAAACCGACGACATCGCGGTATTCGCGGTAAAGCTGCAGCTCCATCTCGGTTTCGTACTTTTCGAGATCCTCTGCGCTCATCGCGGTCCTCCTGTCGTACCGGTCCCCCGGTTTGCCTGGTCAGGCAACCCCGGCCCCCATTTCATTTTCACCCATCTCCCTCGCCACCGTGACGAAGGAGTAACGGTGATCAGGACACGGGCCATGCGTTTCCAGCGCCAGCCGGTGTCCTGGTGTGACATACCCCTTGTGCTCGGCGAAGCCGTACTGCGGGAAGCGCTCGTCCAGCGCGACCATCAGGCGATCCCTCGTCACCTTGGCCACGATCGACGCGGCGGCCACGCACGCGGCCACCTGATCCCCCTTCCACACGGCGAGCGACGGCGCGGGCAACCCGGGCACCGGGAAGCCGTCCGTCAGGATGTACTCAGGGTCACAGGACAACTGTGCGACAGCACGCCGCATTCCCGAAACGTTGCATTTGTGGAGACCTTTGGCGTCGATCTCCCCGGACGGGATGGTCACGATGCCTACGTGGGCGACCCGCATGATCGCGTCGTAGAGCCGTTCGCGCACCGCCGGGGCGAGCAGCTTCGAGTCGCCCAGGCCGTCGACCGGCTTACGCAGGATGACGGCCGCGACCACGAGCGGCCCCGCGCACGCGCCACGGCCGGCCTCGTCGACACCCGCGATGGGGGTGAGGCCGCGGCGGGCGAGCGCCCGTTCATAGGCGTAGAGTCCGGAATCTCGTCGGACGACGCTGGGTCGAGGGCGGAACGCAACTGTCATGACAGAGGCAGCGTACGCCTCATTCGCCGCAAACCGCGACCGGAAGCCAATCTACTTGACCTTGTCGAAAGCCTCAGGCTGAGAGAAGAGATAGCCCCGCGACAGCGGCCAATAGCGCACCACGGCCTTGCCGATCACCGCGTCTTCCGAGATGAAACCGCCGCCCGCCTCCTCCATGTGCGCCCGGGAGTCGGCCGAGGCGCTGCGGTGGTCGCCCATCAGCCAGAGCTTGCCGGCCGGCACCTTGACGTCGAAGTTATCGCCGGAAGCGTAATCGTCCGGGTAGAGGTAGGAGGACTCGTCAAGGGGCTTGCCGTTGATGGTGATGCGCTTGTCGGCGTCGCAACACTTGACGTGGTCGCCGCCGACGCCGATGACGCGCTTGATGGTGTCTTCGCCGTTCCAGCCCTTGAACACCACGATGTCGCCGCGCTCAGGCTTGCCCGAGAGCTTGTTGACGAAGATCCGGTCGTCAAGCTGCAGGGTGTTCTCCATCGACACGGACGGGATGTAGAACGATCCGACCACGAAGGCCTGCAGCAGCAGCGCGATGCCGACCCCCAGAACGAGCAGCAACACCGTCTCGCGGAAGCTGCCCTTCTTTTTCTTCTCTTTGCCCACGCCCTCCGCCTTCTTGGTGACGGCCATCAGCGCTTCCTCCGCAGCCGGCGCCGAACCAGGATCAAGGGTACGGCCAGCCCGAACCCGGCGACCAGCGGCACGGACCCGCCGAGCGCGTGGAGCGCGGGTTGGGCGAACGTCTCGGGGATGTCGATCGAGGAGGCGCGGTCGAACGGCCACACGATCACGAACGCCCGTCCGATGACCTGGCCCACCGGAATGGACCCGCCGCCCGCGTCGCCGGTGTGGGCGCGGGAGTCGAGCGACACCGAGCGGTGGTCGCCCATCACCCACAGCCGGTCGGGCGGCACCGTGACGTCGAAGAACTTGTCAGAGGGCACGTTGCCTGGATAGAGGTAGCTTTCCTCGTTGATGGCCGTGCCGTTGACGGTGATGCGGCCTTTGGAGTCGCAACACTTGACGTGGTCGCCGCCGATGCCGATGACCCGCTTGATGTAGTCCTTCTCGCCGGGGATGACGCCGAACGCCGTGCCGACCCAGCGGAAGAACGCCGCGACAGGGTTGGACGGCTCCTCCATCTGGAACTCGCCGTCCCAGGAGTCGACGCCCGAGAAGACCACCACGTCGCCGCGCTCGATGTCGCGCGTGTGGTAGACGAGCTTGTTGACGAGAACCCGGTCATTGGTCAGCAGGGTGTTTTCCATCGACTCCGACGGAATGTAGAAGGCCTGGACCACAAAGGTTTTGATGATCAGGGCCAGCACCAGAGCGACAACGACAAGAACAGGAAGCTCTTTCCAGAACGACCCCTTCTTCTCCTTTTTTCCGCCCTTAGCCGGCTTCTGAGTCTCTTCGGCGACCACGTCCACCTCGTCCTCGACAGGGCGGCGCGCAGCGCCGTGCTCCTGGCTCTCGCTAGTCATCGCTGACGAGCCTAGATGATGTCCCGGCTCGACAAGCCTGGACCGACGTTACACCCACGCACGAGTCGCTCCACATAAAGGAAACGGCCCCGTAAAGCCGAAAGGCCCGCGCCGCAGCGCGGACCTCGGAAAGAGCAAGAGCTACTTCGCGGGGGTCGTCTCGCGCTTCTCGCGGATGCGGGCAGCCTTACCGCGCAGGTCACGCATGTAGTAGAGCTTCGCACGGCGCACGTCGCCGCGGGAGACGAGCACGATCTTCTCGATGACGGGGCTGTGCACAGGGAAGGTGCGCTCGACGCCGACGCCATAGCTGACCTTGCGGACGGTGAAGGTCTCGCGGGCGCCGCTGCCCTGCCTGCGCAGCACGAAGCCCTTGAAGACCTGGATGCGGGAGCGGTTGCCTTCGACGACGCGTACGTGAACCTCGAGCGTGTCACCGGGGCGGAAATCCGGCACGTCGCCGCGCAGGGTCGCCTTCTCGAGCTCCTGGATCTTCGTGTGCATGAGAGCTGTCCTCAAGTCCTCGTGAGCACGCGGAGGTCCACCCGGCCATGGCTCGTGGCGGACACGCCTGCTGATGTGATGAAACCCAGGACTGTTTCCCGGGCATGACAGACCAACCACAACAGGTTGGCAGCGATTCAGTTTGCCATATCTTCCGGCTCGACGCGAAACGACAGCTCCTCGAGAAGTTTCCTGTCGTGCTTGTCGAGCATCTCGGGGTCGAGCTCCGCCGCGAGTTCAGGTCGGTTTCGTACGGTACGGCGAAGCGCCTCATCCCGCCGCCATCTCGCGATTTTTCCGTGATGTCCGGACAGCAACACGTCGGGCACTTCACGCCCCCGCCAGACGGGAGGCTTGGTGTAGACGGGCCCCTCGACGAGGTTGCGCATGGCCCCGGGGGCGAAGGAGTCGTCGACGGCCGACTGGGCGTTCCCAAGCACGCCCGGCAGCAGCCTGCCGACGGCCTCCACCATGACCAGCACCGCCACCTCGCCGCCGGCCAGCACGTAGTCGCCGATGCCGACCTCGTCGACCCGCAGCCGCTCGGAGTATTCCTCCACGACGCGCGAGTCGATCCCTTCGTAACGCCCGCACGCGAACACCAGCCACGGCTCGCCCGCCAGCTCCTGCGCGAGCTCCTGGGTGAACGGCCGTCCGCTCGGGGTCGGCACGACCATCCGCGGCGCGCCCTCACCGATCACGGAGTCGATGGCCTCGCCCCACACCTCGGGTTTCATGACCATGCCGGGACCCCCGCCGTAAGGGGTGTCGTCCACGGACTTGTGCACGTCGTGGGCCCAGTCGCGGAGCTGGTGCACGCGTACGTCGAGCGTGCCGCGCTCGCGCGCCTTGCCGATCAACGAGACGTCAAGCGGCGCGAAGTATTCGGGGAAGATCGAGATGATGTCGATCCGCATCACAGCAGGCCCTCCGGCGGATCCACGACCACCCGCCCGGCCTCCACGTCGACCACGGGCACGAGGGCCTTCACGAACGGGATCAGCGCGTCGTCGGCACCGCGCCGGCGCACGACCAGAAGGTCCTGGCCGTGATGGAGCACATCGGTGATCTCGCCCACGGGCTCACCGGAAGCGGTCTCGACCGCCAGGCCGATGAGCTGGTGGTCGTGGAACTCGTCGGGGTCGTCGGGCGGCGGCACCTCGTCGGAGTCGATGACCAGCATGGTGTTGCGCAGATCCTCGGCCGCGTCACGGCCGGCGACCCCTGCGAACGACACCAGCAGCATGCCCTTGTGCCAGCGACGGCTCTCGACGACGAGCGGCCCCTTTCCGGCCGGGTCGGTGACGATCGACGTGCCAGGGGCGAAACGCAGCTCGGGATCGTCGGTGCGCACCTCCACGGTCACCTCACCGCGTACGCCGTGCGGACGGCCTATCCGGCCGACGACCAGCTGCACGTGAACCCGCCCTTTCTCAACGCGAGCGCCCCCATCGGAAGGACCGATGAGGGCGCGCAAACCTGACGCTAACGGACTACTTCGTGCAGATCGAGCAGATCGACTCGCACGTACTTCCCGTCGGCCAGGGCGTTCACGACCGTGCGCAACGCTTTGGCGGTGCGCCCGCCGCGTCCGATGACCTTCCCCAGGTCCTCGGGGTGCACCCGGACCTCCAGGACGCGCCCGCTGCGGATGCGGCGTGCGCGGACCCGGACATCGTCTGGATGTTCGACGATGCCCTTAACGAGGTGCTCGAGAGCCTCCTCGAGCACGTCAGGCCTCGCCCTCGGCCTGGGTCTCGGCGGGGGCCTCGGCCTCTTCCTTCTTCTTGGCCTTCTTCGGCGGCGTGGTGGCGGCCGTGCCGGTGTCGCCACCGGACAGCGCCTCCTTGGCCGCGGCCTCGTAAAGGGCGTGACGGTCAGGCGCGGGCTCAGCGACCTTGAGAGGCTCGGGGGCGGGCTCGCCCTTGAACTTCTGCCAGTCGCCGGTGAGCTTGAGGAGCTTGAGCACCGGCTCGGTCGGCTGCGCGCCGACACCCAGCCAGTAGGCCGCACGCTCACCGTTGATCACGATGCGCGAAGGGTTTTCCTTCGGGTGGTAAAGGCCGATCTCCTCGATCGCCCGGCCGTCACGCTTGGTGCGGCTGTCGGCGACGACGATGCGGTATTGAGCGTTGCGGATCATGCCGAGCCGCTTGAGCTTGATCTTGACTGCCACGGGTGTGGTCTCTCCTGCATTCGCATGTGGGTGAACGGCATCTCGCCGAGTGGGGCACGACGGGACGACGCTCCAGGGACAGGCGTGTCCGGCGGGAGGTGAGAGGGCACCCGCCTGGTCACGGTGTTCCAACATGCCATTGTGCCAGATCGGCGACACTGCCCACGACCGTCGGCGGCACGTCGCCGCAAAGGGTCGGCAAGCTCCCGTCCTCACTTCCGCTACAACCCCATCGGCCCGGAAATGCCCCCATCTGCGAGCCCTCTGCCGGACCCTCATCACCGGCCCCGTCCTCACGCACCACGCACCGAACGGAGCTCGGGCACCTCCCTGGCGGGGGCGGCGACCGTGCACACGCTGGTTGGACGACCACGTACGCGCCGGACGGCGGATCGTGTACGCGGCGGGTTGCGGATCGTGCGTCATGCGCCGGGCGCCGAGCGGACGGACGGGCGGCGGGCGGACCGGACGGGCGGCGGCCGGGTCGGTAGAGCAGCACACGAACCACCGGGCAGCACACGAACCCGCCGAGCGGCACGCATACCAGCCGGATAACAGGCGGACCGGCCGAGCAGCGGCAGGATCGGTGGGGCAGCGGCAGGATCGGTGGGGCAGCGGGCCTACCAGCCGGGCGATGGGTGGGCTCGCCGGGCAGGGGAACCGATCCCCGGGTGGCATGGCGAAGCGGGCTCCGCACCACGACCGGTCCCGCCGGAGGGGCGGCGCCGCCCGCCGGAGCCCGGGTGATGGGTGGGCGCCGGCGGGAGCGGGGTCATTTCTGGCCGGGGAGCCGGAGCTTGGAGGGGTCGAAGCCGGGCGGCAACTCCACTCCTGGCGGCAGTTTGCCGCCGAGGTTGCCCAGCACGCCGCCCTGCTTGGGCTCGGCGGGCGTCTCGGCGGAGGGCTTGCCCATGGCGGCCTTGCGCGGGTCGCCGCTGACGCGCCGCCCCTTCTTGGCCTTCTTCTGGGACTTGCCGCCCTTGCCACGGCCGCCCCCGCCCGGCATGCCGGGGATGCCCATGCCGCCGGCCATCCGCTTCATCATCTTCTGGGCCTCGAAGAAGCGGGTCACCAGGTTGTTGACGGCGCTGACGGTGACGCCGGAGCCGGTGGCGATGCGGGCGCGGCGGGAGCCGTTGATGATCTTGGGGTCCTGGCGTTCGGCCGGGGTCATCGAGCGGATGATGGCCGCGATGCGGTCGAGGTCGCGGTCGTCGATGGAGTCGATCTGGTCGCGCATCTGCCCCATGCCGGGCATCATGCCGAGCAGGTTTTTGATCGGCCCCATCTTCTGGACCATCTGCATCTGCTCGAGAAAGTCTTCGAGCGTGAAGCTCTCGCCCGACGTGAGCTTGCCCGCCATCTTGGCGGCCTGCTCCTCGTCGAACGTCTTCTGGGCCTGCTCGATCAGGGTGAGGATGTCACCCATGTCGAGGATGCGGGAGGCCATCCGGTCGGGGTGGAAGGCGTCGAAGTCTTCCAGTTTCTCGCCCGTGGAGGCGAACATGATGGGCCGGCCGGTGATGTGCCTGACCGAGAGCGCCGCACCGCCGCGGGCGTCGCCGTCGAGCTTGGTCAGCACGACGCCGTCGAAGCCGACGCCTTCCATGAACGCCTGCGCCGTCGTGACGGCGTCCTGGCCGATCATGGCGTCGACCACGAACAGGACCTCGTCGGGCTGGACCGCGTCGCGGATGTCGGCGGCCTGGCGCATCATCTCCTGGTCGATGCCGAGCCGGCCCGCGGTGTCGATGATGACGATGTCGTGCTGCAGCCGCCTGGCCTCGTCGATGGAGTTGCGGGCCACCCCGATCGGGTCGCCGACGCCGTTGCCGGGCTCGGGCGCGTAGACGGCGACCTCGGCGCGCTCGCCCACGACCTGGAGTTGCTGGACGGCGTTGGGGCGCTGGAGGTCGGCGGCGACCAGCATGGGCGCGTGCCCCTGCTCGCGCAGCCATCGGGCCAGCTTGCCCGCCAGTGTGGTCTTGCCCGCGCCCTGGAGGCCGGCGAGCATGATGATGGTCGGGGGCGTCTTGGCGAAACGGAGCCTGCGGGTCTCACCGCCGAGAATCCCGATCAGCTCGTCATTGACGATCTTGACGACCTGCTGCGCCGGGTTCAGCGCCTGGGAGACCTCTGCGCCGCGGGCGCGCTCTTTGACCTGGGCGACGAACGCCTTGACCACAGGGAGGGCGACGTCGGCCTCGAGCAGCGCGATGCGAATCTCACGGGTGGTGGCGTCGATGTCGGCATCGGACAGCCGCCCCTTGGATCGGAGGGAGGAGAAGACCGATGTCAACCGGTCGGATAGCGTCTCGAACACGTGGTTGGCCAGTCCTCGAAGCGA
This sequence comes from Nonomuraea diastatica, assembly GCF_004349015.1. Classification (NCBI taxonomy): domain Bacteria; kingdom Bacillati; phylum Actinomycetota; class Actinomycetes; order Streptosporangiales; family Streptosporangiaceae; genus Nonomuraea; species Nonomuraea diastatica. The sequence goes on along the minus strand of NZ_SMKP01000141.1, from coordinate 17,124 downwards.
AGGTACGTCTAAGCGTCCAGCCTAGCCGCTCTGCTAGCCGCTCCAGCCGGGCACGGCCATCCGAACCGTGAGCGCGTGTTCGACCAGGTTGATCAGCGCGGCCTTCACGGAGTCCTTCGACCTGGCGTCCAGGCGCACCATCGGGATGTGCGGGGCCAGGGTCAGGGCATCGCGAACTTCCGCGTCGCTGTGGGCGTACTGGCCGTCCCAGCCGTTCACTCCCACGATGAACGGCAGTTGCGCCTCCTCGAAGTAGTCGATGGCGGGGAAGCTGTCGGCCAGACGCCGCGTGTCGACCAGCACCACCGCGCCGATCGCCCCGCGCACCAGGTCGTCCCACATGAACCAGAACCGATGTTGCCCGGGCGTGCCGAACAGATAAAGGATCAGGTCACGGTCGAGAGAGACCCGGCCGAAGTCCATCGCCACGGTCGTCGTCGACTTCAACGGCGTCATGCCCAGATCGTCGATGCCCGCGGAGGCGTCCGTCATGACGGCCTCCGTGGTCAACGGCATGATCTCCGACACCGCGCCGACGAACGTCGTCTTGCCCACCCCGAAACCTCCAGCCACCACGATCTTCGTCGAGGTGAGGCCGGGGCTAGAGCCTGCGAAGTCCACTGAGCACCCTTTCCAGCAGGTTGACGTCCGGCCTACCCTCATCCAGCTGCGGCTGATGCACCCGGACCAGGCCTTCGGCGGCCATGTCAGCGATCAGAACACGCACCACGCCGAGCGGGATCCGCAACAACGCCGACACCTCGGCCACCGATCTGACCTGGAGGCACAGCTGGCTGATCGCCTGGTACTCCGGCGTGATGTGCGAGAACTCCCGGTGCTCGGCCGTGGCCGAGGACACCAGGGCCTCCATCGCCAGCTTGACCCTGGGCGCGGTCCGCCCGCCCGTGACGGCGTAGGGCCGCACCGGCGAGGCCGGATCTGAACTGGGGGGCTGCGGAGGAGGCTGGGGCTCCCAGCTACCACTGTTATGGGAGTTCCAGCCGCCACTGTTGGAGTTCCAGCTGCCGCTGTTCCATCGGGGGTCTGTCACCTACATCACCTGGTCTGGCTGGCGCGCAGCTCCGCGCGCACAGCCGGAGTCAGCACCTGACCGGCGCGATCAACCATCAGCGTCATCTGATACGCCACCAACCCCATGTCGCAATCCGGAGCCGCCAGCACCGCCAGACACGAACCATCACTGATCGACATGATCAGCATCAACCCACGCTGCATCTCCACAATCGTCTGATTAACCGCACCCCCCTCGAACACCCGCGCCGCACCCTGCGTCAAACTCACCAGACCCGACGCGATCGCCGCCAGCTGATCCGCCCGATCAGCCGGAAAACCCGACGACGCCGCAAGCGGCAACCCATCAGACGAGACCACCACCGCGTGCGCGACCCCGGGAACGGAGTTGACGAAATCGGTGATTAACCAATCCACCCCGCGTGCCGACTGGCTCAGGTCACTCATGACCGCTCATCCCTGCTTTCAACACTCCTGGGGCCGGAGGGATATGTCCTGCCCTCGCTGATGTCATCACGTGCCGCCCGGAACCCCTGCTGGAAGCTGGAGAGCCGGCTGCGCACCCGATCCGGCGAGACCGCGGGCATCGGCGCGACGCCCTTCGGCGCGGAGACGGTGTCGGCGGAGCCGGGCACCAGGTTGGCCTTGGGCACCCGCTTGGGCAGCCCGGCGGCCGTCGCACCGTCGCGTACGGGCTCGACGACGGCTTCGGCGGCGCTCCACCCGGCGTCCGCCTTGGCGGAGCCCCAGGTGGCGCCGCTGTCAGGACCGTGCTCGAACCATGCCGACTCGACCGAGGCGAAGATCGGCAGATATTCGTCCCCGGCGGAGGCGGGCTTCACGACGGGGATCGGACCCGTCGCGGCGGACTCGGTCTCGGGGAAGTCGGTCCCGGGGAAGTCGTACCTCCCCGCGTCAGGGTCCGGCCGGCCGGTGTTCGCCCGGTCGCCGGTGGGCCGCTGCGGCAGCGGGTTGCTGCTGCTCATCCAGTTGCCGGGCGGGCTCGCGGGGTTGCGCGAGGGGACCCAGACGTCGGCGGTGTCGTAGCCGCCGCCGTTGTTGCGCGGATCGGAGGGCCAGCCGGAGTCCATGCTCCCCCGCGGGGCGAAGGAGGAAGGTTGTGAGGAGAACGAGGGTTGCGACGGGAACGACGGCTGGGAGGGGAACGACGGGTGCCCGGGACCCGGCTGGTAGCCTCCGCCCGCGCCCCACTGGGGGACGGGCGGCTGTGCCGCGGGCTGACGGGCGCCGAAGCCCTCGTCGAACGAAATGCTGTCCTGCTGCTGGCCCATGCCGTTGTTCGCGGATGCCGGGCCGTAGGCGGGAGCCTGCGAGCCCAGGAGCGCTTCCGGCATGAGGACCATGGCGGTCAGCCCGCCGGAACCGTGGGGACGCAGTTGCACCCGGATGCCGTGGCGGTGCGCCAGGCGGGCGACCACGAACAGGCCCATGCGCCGCGACACCGACACGTCCACGGTGGGGGCTTCCATGAGGCGTTCGTTGGCCTGGGTCAGTTCGTCGGGGGTCATGCCGATGCCGGAGTCGGTGATCGACAACATCACGCCGCCGCCGTCGATCCTGCTGCCCGACACCGTCACCCTGGTCTCACGCGGCGAGAACGACAGAGCGTTCTCCACCAGCTCCGCGATCAGGTGGATGACGTCGTTGACCGCCTGACCCGCCACCGACACCCCGTCGGGCACCTGCAACACGACCCGCTCGTAGTTCTCCACCTCCGACAGGGAGGCGCGGGCGACGTCGACCAGCTTGACGGGTTTGCTCCAGCGGCGCGGCGGGTCCTGCCCCGCCAGCACCAGCAGGTTCTCACTGTTACGCCGCATACGCGTGGCCAGATGGTCCAGCTTGAACAAGTTCCCGAGCCGCTGCTCGTCCTGCTCACCCTGCTCCAGACCATCGATCAACGTGATCTGCCGCTCCACCAGCGTCTGACTACGCCGCGACAAGTTCACGAACATCGCGTTCACATTGCTCCGCAGCCGCGCCTCCTCGCCCGCCAGCCGCACCGCCTCACGGTGCACCTCGTCGAACGCCCGCGCGACCTCACCGATCTCGTCGTTGGAGGCGACGCCGATCGGGATCACGGGCCCGATCGAGCCTTCACCGCTCTCGCGCAGCTGCTTGACGGTCTCCGGCAGGCGGCGACCGGCGATGAACAGCGCTTCCCTGCGCAGCCTGCGCAGGGGGCCGCTCAGCGAGCGGGCCATGAAGACGGTGACCAGCAGCACGAGGAGGAGCAGAGCGGCGATCGCGCCGCCGACGATCACGGCGTTCTGCTGCTCCGCGCCTTCCAGGGTGCGGCTGCGCAACACGATGGAGTCGGCCGTCTGCTGCTCGACGGAGCGCATCCCGTCGATGGTCTCGCTGATGGCGTCGAACCACGCCTTGCCGTCACGGGTGAGGCCGAGCCTGCGGTCGCGCAGGGGCAGGCCGTCGTCCTGCAGGAGCAGGGCTCGGGCCAGCAGGACCTCGGCGCGGTCCACGGACCGGCCGCTGACGGAGTCGTCGTACGCCTGGCGGAGCTGGAGGGAGACCTGCGACTTGAAGGTGGCGAGCTCGCTGGTCCTCTGGGCGCGGGCGGCGATGAAGGCATCGAGCTCCGTCTTCCCGAACTCGCCGGTGGCGAGGGCGGCGACGAGCAGCGCGCGCTGGGTGGAGACGTACTGCTTGGCTCTGGCCAGGGCGGCGAAGCCGGACACGCTCGCGGACAGTTCCTTGTCGACCGCGCCCTGGTCGATCTTGTCGTTGAGCGAGAGGAGGTCGGAGATGGTCCGGTCGTAGAGCTCGATGACGGAGTTCACGTCGAGCTGGGAGGCGATCGCGGTGTCTCGCGAGGTGGCGAGCTCGTCGAAGCGGTTCTTGATGCGCAGGGCCTCGGGAGCCGCGGAGTTGTCGGAGGACATGAGGGTCTCGATGCCCGGTTTGACGTCGGCGACGAGCTTGTCGACGTTCTCGTACTGGGCCGCGACGTCCGCGGGGGCCTTCTCGTCCGGGCTCCGGCGTCCCAGGGCGACGAATCGGGCGGTGAGGTCGCGTTCCCGCTCGACCTCGTGAGCGAGGGCGGTCAGCCGGCTCGCGAGCACGGCCACTTCGTTGACCTGGGCGTATTCACCGGCGGTGGCGATCGAGGTGGTGACGCGCAGGCCACCGAACACGAGCGCGGCGAGGGTCGGGATGATGACGAGGACCAGCAGCTTGGAGCGCACTCGCCAGTTGCGTAGGGAGAAGCGAGACCCCGCCTGGCGGTTGACGACCGCGTCCACGCCGTCCGGCTCGGACATCTCTGGCCCACGAGGGCCTTGTCGGGGGGCTTCTTCTGTTAAGCCCTGTTCGCCGCCCGTTGGGGGGACCACAGTCTTCACTTGCCTCCGCAACCTCTCCTCGGATGGCCTGGTGCACGTAGATCACGTCATTGCGCATGTTTGCCTGTGACGCCGACGCACCCTTGGGGCGAGAGCTAATTGGAGCACATCTACCTGAGATCGGCCAATACCGCAAAGATCACAAGCGACACACGGCTTTGTATTTTACGCAATTCACCACACCTGCCCCAGGGGTCCCACGTCAAGGACTCCAGATTTCCCGGCAAACGGACAAATCACCGCAAAATACCATATATGTGGATATATCTTGTTAATTTCCGGTGTTCCAGGTGACCTGGTAAGCACGGCCTGCGCTAAGGTGCCAGCGTCGTTGAACACCCCCGTTCGCACTCACCCCCCGGTTCAAAGGAGACCCGCAATGCGGTTCGGTGCATTAGGGCGTACTGCCCTGGTTGGGCTTGTGGCCACCCTCGTCATCACTGGGTGCTCCGGTTCTGACGACAAGGCCGAGGGCTCAGGCGCCGCCGCCGGTATGAAGACCGACCTGCTGATCGGCCAATATCCCGGCGCGGACTCGGCGCCGCTGTTCATCGCCATGGAACGAGGCTTCTTCAAGGAGGAGGGCCTCACCGTCAAGCAGGAGCCCATCCAGGCTCCGCAGCAGGTCTTGGGAAAGCTTTCGAATGGCGCCATGGACGTCGTTCTCGGTAGCTACGCCACCATCCTGACGATCCAGGAACAGGGCACCGAGAAGTTCAAGTACATCGCCGACTCCTACCAAGGCGCGCAGGGCGCCTTCGGCATCATGGTGAAGAAGGACTCCCCCATCAAGAAGGTCGCCGACCTGAAGGGCAAGAAGGTCGGTGTCAACGCCTTGAAGGGTCTGGGCGTCCTCACCATGAACCCGCACTTCAAGGTCGCCGGCCTCGACCCCGACAAGGACCTCACGTACGTCGAGGTCCCGACGACCAACTGGCTCTCCTCCCTCGACAAGGGTGACGTGGACGCCGTCTGGATGACCGACCCCTACGTCAGCCAGGCGAAGAAGGAGCTCGGAGCCACCATGCTGGTGGACACGATGTCCGGCCCGACCGAGAGCCTGCCGATCACCGGCTGGGCCGCCACGGAGAAGTGGGTCGCGGACAACCCGAAGACGCTGGCGGCGTTCCAGCGGGCGATGGCCAAGGCGCAGAACATCGCGGCCACCGACCGTAGCGCGGTGACGAAGGTCCTGCCGACCTTCACCCAGATCCCGGCAGAGACCGCCGCCACGATCAACCTGGGCGCCTACCCGACCACGCTGAGCGCGCAGCGCATCCAGCGGGTGGCGGACCTGATGCTCGACTCGGGCATGGTCAAGAAGGAGATGGACGTCAAGTCCATGATCTACACGGCTCCCACCCAGGGATGACGGCTACAGTCACTCCGGCGCGGCGCGAGCGGGCCCCGCTCGCCCGCACCCGGCTGGTCAAGTTCGCCCGCCACGCCGCAGGCGTGGCGGGTTTTCTGCTGGTCTGGCAGTTTCTCGGCGCGTCGGGCGCCATCAAATGGCTGCCTCCGGCCGTGGACACACTGGCCAGAACCGTCGCACTCGCCGTAGACCCGGAGTTTCTCGATCACCTGCTGGGCACGCTCACCGCCGCGATCGTCGGGCTGCCGCTCGCCGTCCTGGTCGCGGTGCCGATCGGCCTGGTGCTGGGAACGGTCCCGGTGGTCGAGGAGATGACCCGGGTGTTCGTCGAGTTCCTGCGGCCGATCCCTTCCGTGGCGCTGATCCCGCTGGCGCTGTTCTTCTTCCCCTCCGAGCTCAACGCCAAGGTCGCGCTCATCGTCTTCGCCGCGTCCTGGCCCATCCTGATCAACACCATGTACGCCATGCGCGACGTCGACCCGGTGAGCAAGGAGACGCTGCGCACATTCGGGTTCGGCGCCGGAGCCGTGTTGTGGCGGGTGTCCCTGCCGAGCGCGGCGCCCTTCATCGCGACGGGGGTGCGGCTCGCCGCGTCCATCACGCTCATCCTGGCGATCAGCGTGGAGTACATCGTGGGCGGTTCGACCGGCATCGGCAGTTTCCTCATCCAGGCGAGCACGGGCATCGGCGCCGACGCCATGATCGACGTCCTGGCCGCCCTGCTGTGGGCGGGCTTCCTCGGGCTCGTCGTCAACATGGTGCTCGTCCGGGCCGAGCGACGTCTGTTCAGGTGGCGAACGACATGATGCGCACCTTGCTGAAGCGGCTGTGGCTGGTCCCCGTCGTGCTCGGCGGCTGGGAGCTCCTGGCGCGCCTTCTCGACATCGCGTACCTGCCGGAGCCGACGCTGATCGTGGCGCGGATGTACGAGATGTGGTTCTCCGGGCCCTACATCCTCACCGAAGAGGCCGTCGACAACTTCGTGCCCAGCCTGGTCAGGGTGACGGGGTCGTGGGCCGTCGCGGTGGTCGTGGGCGTGGCGCTCGGCGTCGCGCTGGGCAGGACCGCCTGGCTGGCCGACTTCGTGCAGCCGCTGGTCGAGTTCGCTCGCGCGGTGCCGCCGCCGGTCATGCTCCCGCTCTTCCTCGTGCTCTTCACGATGGGCACCCAGGTGCAGGTGGCGACCATCGTCTTCGGCATCATCTGGCCGATCCTTCTCAACTCCATCGACGGCGCGCGCAGCGTCGACCGGCTGAAGGTCGAGACCGCCACCGTGTTCGGCGTGCCGGCCTCGCTCAGGCTCTTCCGCATCATCCTGCCCTCCGCGGCGCCGAAGATCTTCGCGGGCCTGCGCCTGAGCGTCTCGCTGGCGCTGATCCTCATGGTCATCTCCGAGCTCAAGGGCAGCACGGAGGGGATCGGTTACCTGCTCAGCCTGGCCAACAGCAACGCCGACATGCCGGCCATCTGGGCGGGCGTGCTGGTGCTCGGCGTGCTCGGCTTCGTCCTCAACTCCCTGTTCCTCATGGTCGAGCGGCGCGTGCTGGCCTGGCACCGTGACGCCCACCGCATCGCTTAGGAGAGAAACCCGCACGTGACCGAGTTGCTGCTGAAGAACGTGAAGGTCGTCACACACGAGCAGGACGAGCCCGTGGCGGCGGACATCGCCGTCGAGGACGGCCGCATCGTCCGGGTGGGGCCAGGGCTGACCGGAGCAGGCGAGGTGATCGACGGCGGCGGCAAGCTGGCCTTCCCCGGCGTCGTGGACGCCCACCAGCACTGGGGCATCTACAACCCGCTGCCCGACGACACCGGGTCGGAGAGCCGGGCGAGCGCGCAGGGCGGCGTGACCACCGCGCTCACCTATATGCGGACCGGCCAGTACTACCTCAACAAGGGCGGCCCCTACGCCGAGTTCTTCCCCGAGGTGCTCAGGCAGGCCGAGGGCCGGGCCTACGTCGACTACGGCTTCCACCTGGCGCCCATGTCGAGCGGGCACATCGACGAGCTGCCCGACCTGGTCGAGCGGTTCGGGGTGCCGTCGTTCAAGATCTTCATGTTCTACGGCGGGCACGGGCTGCACGGGCGCTCCGACGACCAGCGGGCGTTCCTCATGCTTCCGGAGGGCGAGCGCTACGACTACGCGCACTTCGAGTTCGTGATGCGCGGGGTGCAGGCGGCCAGGGAACGCCTGCCCGAACTGGCCGGCGAGATCTCGTTGTCGCTGCACTGCGAGACGGCCGAGATCATGACCGCGTACACGAAGCTCGTCGAGGAGGCGGGCGACCTGAGCGGGCTGGCCGCCTACAGCGCCTCCCGCCCCCAGCACTCCGAGGGGCTGGCCGTCTTCATCGCCTCCTACCTCGCCCACGAGACGGGGCTCGCCAACGTCAACCTGCTGCACCTGTCGTCCCGCAAGGCCCTGGACGCGGCCGTCCGCATGGCGGCGACGTTCCCGCACATCGACTTCCGCCGCGAGGTCACGATCGGTCACCTGCTGGCCGACGTCGACACGGCCAGCGGCCTCGGAGCCAAGGTCAACCCGCCGATCAGGCCGCGCGAGGACGTCGAGGCGCTGTGGGAGCACGTGCTCGACGGCACCGTGGACTGGGTGGTCAGCGACCACGCCTGCTGCCGCGACGAACTCAAGTTCGGCGACCCTCGCGACGACGTCTTCGTGGCCAAGGCCGGGTTCGGCGGGGCCGAGTATCTGCTGCCCGGCCTGGTCACCGAGGGCCGCCGCAGAGGCCTGCCGTACGGCAGGATCGCCGCGCTGACCTCCTGGAACCCCGCCAAGAGGTACGGTCTGCGCACCAAGGGCACGATCGCCCCCGGTTTCGACGCCGACATCTGCCTGGTCGACCCCGCGAGCACCTGGACGGTGCGGGCGCAGGACTCGGAGTCGACACAGGAGTACACGCCGTTCGAGGGTTTCCAGCTGACCGCCAAGGTGACGGACACGTTCGTGCGCGGCAACCACGTGCTGGACGCCGGCAAGGTCGTGGGCCGTCCGGTGGGACGCTACGTGTCCCGGCCCGCCTGACACCGCCGGCGCCGTTTCACGCGCGTGTGCCCGTGGCGTAACGCACGGTGCGGGCCAGCAGGAAACCCTCCTGCGGCAACGACGCCTCCAGCGCGGCCCTGGCCTCGGGCCGCAGGGACTCGGGGATGCTCTCCAGCGAGGCCCTGCGGGCGGCCGACCAGAGCCAGTCCCACACCTGCCCGGCTCCGACGGTCACCTCGAACACCACGTCCGCGCACTCGACGTCGCTCAGCCCGCCCTGCTCGAACAGCCCGGTCAGCTCCCCTGGCGCGCCCAGGGCGTGGTGGAACGGCGCGCTGCCCGCCCCCGAGGTGTAGGGCGCCAGCGCCCGCTCCACCAGCGCGAACAGCTCGGCCTCTGCGGGGCTCGACCGGACCAGCAGGCTGGCCGCCAGCCGCCCGCCGGTCCGCAGCAGCCCGGCCATGGAGCGCACGGCGGCGGGCGGGTCGGGCAGGAAGTAGAGCATCATCCCCGCCAGCACGATGTCGAACCGCTCGCCCGGCAGCAGGTCCTCCGCGTGCTCCGCGTCGCCGAGCACGACGGCCGCCTGGCTGAGGCCGTGGCGCTCCACCTCGGCGGTGGCGGCGGCCACCATCCCGGGTGCGAGGTCGAGACCGACGACGCGGCCGGTGGGGCCTACGGCCTGAGCCGCGGGCACGAGCGAGGCGCCGGTGCCGCACCCGGCGTCCAGCACGTGGTCGCCGGGGCCGGGGGCGGCGCGGCGGACCAACTCGGCGGCGACGGGCGTGAAGAACGGCACACCGACGCGTTCGTAACTGCCGGACGCGCGATCGAACACGCCGGCCATGTACTCCTTGGCATCCATCAGCTTCCTCGCAATCAGCAGGCACGCGGCCCGGGGGGCGCCGTGCGGTGGGTCCGATGATCAGATGTGCCGGACCCGAGCTTGCCATGCCCATTGCTGATCGACAAAGGGCGGGTCAGGAGAGATCGGTTACCGTAGGCTCGACGTCCTGACGACCCTCTGGGCACCCCCCTTTTCTTCACCCGGAAAGGCAGAAGCGTTGAAGCTGGCCAGGATATTAGCCGCAGGCATGGCGATCGCCCTCTCGCTGAGCGCGTGTGGAGGGGGCGGCGAGAGCGGTGACGGCGACACCGCGGCCCCTGGAGGCTCCGCGGGCGGGCTGGAGAAGACCCAGCTGCTGGTCGGCGTGGTGCCGGTGCCGTCGTCGGCGCCGCTGTTCATCGCGGAGAAGCGCGGTTTCTTCAAGGAGGAGGGGCTGACCGTCAAAACGGAGATCATCCAGGCTCCGCAGGCGGTCATGCCGAAGATCCTCAACGGCAGCATGGACGCGTTCCTGACGAGCTACGTGTCACTGATGGCGATCAACGACTCCGGCGCGGCCACGCTCAAGCTCTTCCAGCACAGCCAGGAGGCCGCGCCCAACGTCGCCGGCGTCGTGGTGGCCGAGGGCTCGCCGATCACGTCGGCCGCCGATCTCAAGGGCAAGACGATCGCGGTCAACGTGCTGAAGGCGCTCGGGCAGACGCTGACCAACGCCCACCTGCAGGAGGCCGGGCTCAAGCCGGACGACGTCAAATACGTTCCGGTGCAGTTCGCCGACCAGATCAGCGCGCTGTCCTCGGGCAAGGTCGACGCCGCCTGGCTGGTCGAGCCGTTCCTGACAGCGGCGAAGAAGGACGGCGCCACCCAGATCATCGACACCACCGACGGCGTCACCGCCGGCGTGCCGATCGACGGCTGGGGCGTCACGGAAGACTGGCTGGCCAAGAACCCCGAGACGGCCGCCGCCTTCCACCGCGCCCTGGCCAAGGCCCAGCAGATCGCGGGCGAGGACCGCAAGGCCATCGACGAGGTCGTGCCGACGTACACGCAGATCCCCGCCGACGCGGCGGCGGCGATGACGCTCGGCACGTTCTCGCTGGAGGCCGACAGAACCAACGTGCAGAAGCTCGCCGACCTGCTGCACGGCTACGGCTACCTCAAGTCCAAGGTGGACGCGGCGCAACTGTTCGCGCCGCTGGGCGGATGATCGATCGGCGGATCGTGCGGGGAGCGCTCGGCGCGCTCGGCGTGGCGGGCTTCCTCGCCGTCGCCGAGGCGGCCGGGCGTCTCGGGCTCGTCCCCGACGTGCTACCGTACGCGTCGCGGGTGCTGGTCACGGCGGCGCGGCTGCCGCTGGAAGCGCAGTTCAGGGCCGACGTGCTGGCCACGCTGGAGGCGTGCGTGAGCGGGCTGGCGATCGCGGTCGCGGTCGCCGTGCCCGCCGGGCTGCTGCTCGGGACGGTGCCGTTCGTCGAGCGGTCGGTGCGGCCGCTGGTGGAGTTTCTGCGGCCGATCCCGTCGGTGTCGCTGATCCCGCTGGCCATGTTCCTGTTCCCGGTGAGCCACGACGCCAAGGTCGCGCTGATCGTCTACACCTGCTCGTGGCCGCTGCTGATCAACACACTGTACGGCCTGAGCGACGTCGACCCGCTGGCCAAGGACACCCTGCGGAGCTTCGGCTTCGGGCCGATGGCCGTGGCGCTGCGGGTGAGCCTGCCGAGCGCGGCGCCGTTCATCGCCACCGGCGTGCGCATCGCCGTGTCCGTCACCCTGATCGTGGCGGTGAGCGTGGAGCTGCTGGCTCCCGGCGGCGGCGGGATCGGCGCGTTCCAGTCGCTGGCCGGCAGCGCCAACCGGACCGACCGCATGCTGGCCGCCCCGCTGTGGGCCGGGGTCATCGGGCTGGCCGCCAACGTGCTGTTCACGACCGCCGAGCGCCGCCTGTTCCGCTGGCACCGGGCGCGTGCGGGAGAGCCGTCATGACCGCCGCCCGCCGGCTGGTGTGGTACTGGCTGCTGCCCGTGGCCGTGCTCGGCTGGGAGCTGGCCACCCGCTCGGCGGAGGCGCCGTACTTCCCGCCGCCGTCGCGGATCGTCGCCCGGCTGCACGAGATGTGGTTCTCGGGCCCGCCGTCCCGGGTGTTCCTCACCGACGAGGCCGTCGCCGACCTGCTGCCGAGCCTGGCCAGGCTGTTCGCCGGGTGGGCGGTGGCGTGCGCGGCGGGCGTGCTGATCGGCGTGGCGCTCGGCCGCTCGCGACTGCTGTCGGCTCTGGTCGAGCCGCTGGTGCATTTCGGCCGCTCGGTGCCGCCGTCCACGCTGGTGCTGGTGTTCCTGGTGCTGTTCAAGATCGGCACCCCGATGCAGCTGGCCTCCATCGTGTACGGCGTCATCTGGCCGGTGCTGGTCAACTCCATGGACGGCGCCCGCCACGTCGACCGCCAGTACATCGAGACCGGCGTCGTCTACCGGCTGGGCCCCTGGCAGCGGCTCACCCGCGTCATCCTGCCCGCCGCCTCCCCGAAGATCTTCGCCGGGCTGCGGCTGAGCGTGTCGCTGGCGCTGATCATGATGGTGATCTCGGAGCTGGTCGGCAGCAGCGAGGGCATCGGGCACCGCATGCTGGAGGCGCAGAGCCAGTTCGACATCCCGGCCATGTGGGCGGGGATCGTGCTGCTCGGGCTGCTCGGCATCGCGCTCAACGCCGCGTTCCTGGGCGTCGAGCGGCTGGTGCTCTCCTGGCACCGGGGCGCCAGGAACGGCGCCTGACCGGTTACCGGCCCTCGCCGCCGTGCAACCGCTCGATCGTCTCCCTCTGGCGGGCCGTGAACCAGGCCCGGTCGCGCGGCCCTGCCGCCAGGCCGCCGGGGCGCTCGCCGTCGTGGCGGGCGTACTCCCCGGCCCACAGGCCGGTCTTCACGCGGCTGAGCAGGTTGCCCATCCCGGGCCGCCGACGGTGCCGGCGCAGCGCCGTCAGGTCCAGCTCGGCGGCGGCCACCAGCGACTCGCCCGCCCCCGCCCGCGCCAGCGCCCGGCCTTCGTGGTCGATCACCTCGGAGCCGCCGTTGGTGGAGTCTCCGGGGATCGCGATGCCGGACAGGCCGCCGCTGTTGGCCGAGACGACGAAGGCGTGGTTCTCCACGGCCCTGGCCCGGCGGGCGATCGCCTTGGGCATCAGCGCCGGCGAGGACGCCTCTGACGTGGGATGGCAGAAGACCTCGGCGCCGCGCAGGGCCAGCGCGCGGGCCAGCTCCGGCATGAGGACCTCCTCCGAGGCGAGCACCGCCAGGTTGCCGATCTCGGTGCGGGCCACCGGCAGCACCCCGTCGATGCCGTAGACGTCCACGTACTGCTCCCACACGTCGTACGGGGTCGGCGTGAACATCGAGTGCAGCCGGCGGTAACGCAGCACCGCCTCCCCCCTAGGGGAGAGGATCACCGACGCCTGGAAGTACAGCTCGGGGAAGTGTTCGTCGCGCTCGTACGCGTTCACGCACAGGAACAGCTCGTGCCGCGCGGCGATCTCCCCGAGCGCGCGGTATTCGGGGCCACCCGGGTCGAGCGCGGCCCGTTCGCGCCACTCGGCGAAGCTCTCCCGCATGGGGAACCCGGTCAGCACGTATTCCGGCAGCACCACCAGGCGCAGGCCGGGCCCGAGCCACGCCGCCGAGCCGCGGACCCGCTCGGCGATCCGCTCGACGGCGGCGGCGATCGCGGCCCGCGGATCGGCGGCCGCGTTGACGGCGCGGGTCTCCAGCTGCAGGGCGAGCGCAATGAAGGCGGTCATTCAGCCGACCCGCCGCTCGTCGATGAGGGTACGCCGCACGCACACGCCGTCGCGGATCCACTGCCAGACCCTGCTGCGGGTGTCGCCCCTCTCGCTCAGCACGATCAGCTCGAACAGCCGCAGGTCCTCCCCTTCCGCCTTGAACTGCCAGCGCAGGTAGATGGTGGACTCGTCCAGCTCCCAGAACTCGCCCTTGAGCCGGTCGGTGTCGAACCCGCAGCGGCCCCCGCCGAGGTGGCGGCCGGGGAACTCGTGCACCTCCACCCGGCCGTCGTCCCAGGTGTAGCGGTTGGTCTGGTGGTAGGCGGCGTCGCCGACGATGGCGCAGGTCATCTCGACGCGGTGCCGGTCGAGCACGGCGCCGCCGGAGTCGACGTGCACGTACTCGCCCTCCCACTTGCCCTCGTGCCGCGCCAGCAGCGGCATGTCCTCGCGAAGTCCCATGTTCACTCCTTCTCCAGCGGGTGCCACCACGGGTCGGCGGCCGGCGACCGGTTCACCAGGAACGCCCGGCGGCGCAGGAACCGGCGGATCGAGGCGGCGCCCATGCGCGAGCGGCCCAGTCCGGACAGCCCGAACGAGTCCTTCTCGCCTTCGTGCACGAGCGCGGTCAGCGAGGCGTCGTTGACGCTGACCGCCCCCACGCGCAGCCGGGCGGCCACCTCCATGGCGTCCTGCTCCGAGGCGGCGAAGACGGCGGCCGACAACCCGTAGACGGAGTCGTTGGCCAGGGCCACCGCCTCCTCGGCGCCGGCCACGGCCATGACCGGCAGCAGGGGGCCGAACGTCTCCTCCGTCATGACCCGCATCTCGTGGGTGACCTGGGACAACACCGTGGGCCGGCACCAGCGGCCGCCGCCGTGGCGCTCGATCTGCCCGCCCGTGTGCACGATCGCGCCCTTGGCCGTCGCGTCGGCCAGCTGGGCGGCGATCACCCGCCCGTGCCCCGGCCGGACGATGGGGCCGATCGGGCCGCCCTCGCACGTCAGCCCCACCCTGGCGGCCTTGCTCGCGAGCAGGTCGAGAAAGGCGTCGTGGACGCCGCGCTCGACGTACACGCGTTCGATCGACTGGCAGGACTGCCCGGCGTTGGCGGTCCCGCCCCACAGGATCGCCGACGTGGCCCGATCGAGGTCGGCGCCGGCCAGCACGATCGCCGGGTCCTTGCCGCCCAGCTCCAGGAATGCCGGCACGAACGCGCGGGCCGCCGCCTCGGCCACCCGCCGCCCCGTCTCGACGCTGCCGGTGAACACCACGGCGTCCACCATGCCCACCAGCGCCGCGCCGGTCTCGCCGTCGCCCTCGACCAGGCTCAGCGGCAGCTCGGGAGGCACCAGCCGCATCAGCGGCTCGATGAACCGCGGCGCCACCTCGCTCGGCTTGACCAGCACGGAGCAGCCGGCCGCCAGCGCGGGAGCCGCGTCGATGAGGGCCATGAGCAGCGGGAAGTTCCAGGGGCTGATCACCCCCACGAGATCGTACGGCACCATGTCGCCGCCCACGACGATGCCCGGCACCGACGAGGCGGCCGGGGCGCGCGGCGCCAGCAGCGCGGACGCCTCGCGGGCCCAGCGCCCGACCAGGCCGGCTGCGAGCCGCCGTTCCAGTGACGACTCCCCCACCCGCCCGGTGTCGGCCACCAGCGCGGCCAGCAGGTCGTCGTCGGACGCCAGCGCGGCGGCGAACGCCGTCAGGACCTCCTTGCGGTCCGCCCGCCGCCAGCCGTCGGCGCGCACGCGCAGCTCGGCTGCCATGCCGGCCAGCTCGGCGGGCGTGGCAGGCACCAGCTCCCGCTCGGCCCAGCCGGTGAGCGGGTTGCGTACGGTGCTCATGATCGGCCGTTGGCGGCGCACCAGGCCGCCCAGGTGGTGGCGCCCTTGCCGAGCTGCTTGTTGTGGAAGGACGTCCAGGAGTTCTCGCTCGGGCCCGGCTCGGCGGGGGCGGAGGCGAACCGCGGATGGTCCGCTTCGACCGCCGCGCGCAACCACGGCTCGACGTCGTCGTAGGAGTCGAGCGACCAGCCTCGGGCGTGGTAGGTGAGCCCGCCGCGCACCTCGGTCTCCGCCAGGCACATGAACGGCGCCCACGGGCTGGTCCGCGCCCAGCTGACCTTGGTCTCCATCGCGCCGCGCGGGACGGTGCCGGGGACGGCGCGGGCGGCGACCTCGCGTCCGTCCACCGAGAAGTCGAACATCTCCTGCGCCGTGTAGACGCCGCCCACCAGGCCGAACCGCTCGCCGAGCGTGGCGCCCAGATCGGCGCGTACGGGGATGTCGCTGGTCCACACCGTCTCGTCGTGCAGCCGCACCAGCGGGGGCCCCTGGTAGGAGGGGGTGATCGGGAACGGGCCGAAGTTGACCGCGTCGTTGTTGATGGGGACGACCGGGTACGTCCTGCCGTCGACCGGGTTCTTCCACTCGCGGACGATCCGCGTCGGGTCGGTGGGGTCGGTGTAGAACACTATTTCGCGGGAGAGCTGGTAGAGCTGGTTGGTCCCGGGCACCCGGTAGAGCCGCCGGATGTTGTAGCCCTCGACGTTGAAGAGCTTCTGGCCGTGCCGCATGGCGGAGTCGAGGGTGTTGCCTGGAACGTTCGCGAAAACTGACCCCGAAATCCGGAAAACCATATCCTTGCCGTCGGGCCGGCCGAAAGTCTGGAGCGAGAGCAGGGCACTTTCCCCGGCGACCGTTCTGAACACCGGACCGGGATGGGTCGGCGTCCTGGCCCCGGTATCCGCCGCCGCGCCGGAAATGGCGCCGCTCGCGAACAACAGGACGAGAGCAAAAGACGCCGTCAATCTGCGTGTGAACATGGACGCTCCGCACCGAGAAGGCAGGACGACGCCTATTCTGATCATGCGCTCACCGGCATTGTCCAGCCGTGACTTCCTGCCGAATTCAGAGGTTCTTCGCACCATTGAGCACCCTTTCGAGCACGGTGGAGCCGGGCCGCGCGCCGTGCGGGCGCGGCTGGAGCGGTCGGGCGGGGGGCATGTCCCGTCATGCGCCCTCCCCCGGAGGCGTTCTCCGCGAGTCGAGCGGCGGCGTGTTGCCCGTGCTGAGGTCGTCGCGCGCCGCGCGGACGCCCTGCTGGAAGCCGGCGAGGCGGTTGCGGACCCGGGCGGGCGAGATCCGGGGAATGGGGGCCACGCCTTTGGGTGTGGAGGCGCTGTCGGCGCTGCCGGGCACCAGGTTGGCCCTGGGCACACGCTTGGGCAGGCCGGACGGGGTGGTGCCGTCGTCGACCGGGCTGGCCGCGACCTGCGCGGCGCTCCATCCGGCGTCCGCCTGGGGCGAGCTCCACACGTCGCTGCGGTTGCGGTCGAACCAGGCCGACTCCACGGCGGCGAAGATCGGCAGGTAGTCGTCCGCACCCGGCGCGGGCGGCGCGGCGGACGGCCCCGGCTGCAGCGGGTCGTATCCCGGTGACCTGGGCGGTGGGGCAGGGCCGTACGACCCGGGCGAACCCGGCCAGACCGGCGCGAGGTCACCCGGTCCTGGGCTCGGGGCGATCGAGGGGTCGGTGGCGAAGGACGGCCAGTTCGCGACCGCGGGCGTGGAGTAAGGCCCCGGCTCGGCGGCGGGCTCGGCGCCGGGCGGGGCGTGGGATCCGCGCTGAGCCGCGGGTGCGCCGAAGCGGCCGGGCTCGGCGCCGCGCGGGGCGTGGGGTCCGGGCGAATGGGTGGCCCGGAACGTGGGAGGGG
>NZ_SMKP01000140.1:0-28442 GCF_004349015.1 Nonomuraea diastatica | reverse complement strand
GCCCAACCCCCCTTCGGCCATCCGCCCGACCGGCGTCTCCATCACCACCGAACCGCCGAACACCCCTACGGTCCTCGGTGCGACCGGCATCTTCGCCGCCGGGCTGGCCGGGACCGCGGCCGTCATCACGGAACCAGCCGGCACCGCCACCTCCTGGTCCGGGCTGCCCGGTGCCGTCATGGAAACTCCCGCCCGCCGCCTCTCCGGCGAACGGCCCGGTGTTGGTGCCAGGTCCGAAGTGACCGGTGCCCGGGTCGCCGGAGGATGGGTCGGCAGCGGCCCGGCGGGCTGATCTGCGCCCTCCACGCGTACGGGCCGGCCGGCCGCCGTCTCCCTCCCCCTTCGCCGCAGCGGGCCAACCGCCGCCGGCTTGGCCCGCAGGCCGGTCATCACCGTCCGCTGACCGGCCACGGGAGTTCGTGCCGTCGGCGTCGGGGGCCACCTGCTGCCTGCGGCCACGCACCCGCGCTCTCCGGCCGCCACGGGAGCCCGACGACCGGCCCGCGCCGTCCGGATGCGTGCCCTCCGACCCCGAAAGCGACCCGCCACCCTGCGCACCCGCCGCAGACCAACCATCACCACGGCCATCCGCCGCAGGCCACTCACCACTACGCCCACCCGCGGCACGCGGGCCGCCGCTTTGAGGGTCGGCTGGGGAGCGGGTGCCGTCGTGAGGGCTCCTCGGGGGGTTGCCGGAACCGGGCGCGGCTCTTCTGCGGGCCATCACAACACCGCCGCCCCGATCAGGTTGCCCAGCGCGAACGTGACCGCGGCGGCCACCCCGCCCACCACGAGCTGCCGCAATCCGGAATACCACCAGTTACGGGCGGTCACCGTCGAGACGAGCGCACCCGCCGCGAACAAGGCCACGCAGGAGGCCACCGCCGACACCGTCAGGCTCTGCACCCCGACGAGGTACGGCAGCAGCGGCAGCACCGCCCCCACGCTGAACGACAGGAACGACGACACCGCGGCCAGCGACGGCGAGGGCAGGTCACCGGGGCCCACGCCGAGCTCGTTGCGGGCGTGAACCTCCAGCGCCTGCTCGGGGTTCTGCGAGATCTGCCGGGCGACCTCGGCCGCCAGCTCCGGGGCCACGCCCCTGTCGACGAACGTCTGCGCCAGCTCGGCGCGTTCGTCGTCGGGGTGACGGGCGAGCTCGCGGCGTTCGACGGCGATCTCGGCCTGGGCCAGCTCGCGCTGGCTCGCCACGGAGACGTATTCGCCGCCCGCCATGGACAGCGCGCCCGCGGCGAGCCCGGCGACGCCGGCAAGCGAGATGACCTTGGTGTTGGCGGTGCCGCCCGCGACACCCGCGATCAGCGCGAAGTTCGACACCAGACCGTCCATCGCCCCGAACACCGATGGCCGCAACCAGCCTCCGGTGACGTCGCGGTGCTGGTGGTGAGCCTCCGCGCGACCGCTCATCGCGAGTTCTTTCCCTTCGTCGCGGCCTCACCGTCAGGGATCTCCCCCGGCTCGTCGGCCGCCGGGTCGTCGCCCTCCGGCCCGCGATCGGCCTCGCCGCCGTCGGTCGCGTCTCTCCGGGCCGTATCGCTCCGGGTCGCGTCAGCCCCGGGCGCGTCGCTCCCAGCCGTATCGCTCCCGGGCGCGTCGCTCCCAGCCGTATCGCTCCCGGGCGCGTCGCTCCCGGCCGTGTCGCTCCGGGACGTGTCAGCCCCGGCCGCGTCGTCTCCCGCCTGGGCGGTTTCGTCGGAGGGCGTAGCCGTTCCCGCACCGGGCTCACCGGACGTGCCGCCGCCAGGCCCTTCCGCCGACGTGTCAGAAGCGTCGCCCGCGGACGCCGAGGCGGGGGCGTCGGGCGAGCCCGGGTCGGCCTGGCCGGACACGTGCGCCGGGTCCGGGAGGTCGGACAAGGGCACGACGATCTCTTCGCCGTCCTTTCTCCTCGTCACCCAGAGGTAGACCAGCGCGCCCACGAACAACACGACCGACGTCCACTGGTTGATCCGGAGCCCGAGGAAGGTCACCGCGTGATCGACCCCGCCGACCGGGTCGATGCGCAGGCCCTCGATCCAGAACCTGCCGAGCGTGTAGCCGGCGACGTAGAGGGCGAACAGCCGGCCATAGTGCAGCATGAGCCGCCGCCCGGCGAACAGCAGCGCGAAGCCGAGCGCGATGTCCCAGATCGACTCGTACAGGAACGTCGGGTGGTAGAGGACCCCGGGCTCTCCTCCGTGGTCGACATCGATCTCCAGGCCCCACGGCAGCGTGGTCGGTGAGCCGTACAGCTCCTGGTTGAACCAGTTGCCCCAGCGGCCGATGCCTTGGGCGAAGGCGATGCCGGGCGCGACCGTGTCGGCGACGGCGCTCATGGAGATGCCGCGCTTGCGCACGGACCACCAGACGCCGACGCCGCCGAGCGCGACCGCGCCCCAGATGCCGAGACCGCCCTCCCAGATGTACAGCGCCTGGATGGGCTCCTTGATCGCGCGACTGCCGAAGTAGGTCTGCCAGTCGGTGATGACGTGGTAGAGGCGGCCGCCGATCAGGCCGAAGATGACCGCGGGGACCGCGATATCGATGATCGTCCCCTGCTGGCCTCCACGAGCGCGCCAACGCCGCTCGCTCAGCCAGACGGCGACGATGACACCGAGCACAATGCAGAGCGCATAAGCCCGGATCGGGATGATTCCGAGATACCAGACCCCTTGGGAAGGGCTGGGAATCGAGGCAAGGGGCATGTCAGGTGAGGGTAGCGGAAGCGCGGCTACTTAGCCGCCTTCGTAATCTCTTCGCGCAACTCTTGTGGGCTGAAGAGTACCCCGTTGTCTATTTCTATGCCGTTCAGTTTCACGGTCGGCGTATGGTCGAGCTTCTGCTCGTCGCTGACCTTCTTGCTGTACGACAGCTGCGCCTCGGCGTACTTGTTCGAGGTGACGCACTGCTCGAACCCCGGCGACGTGACTCCGGCGTCCTTGCCCCACTGCACGAGTTGCTCGGGGGTGAAGCCCGGCTCGGTCTCCGGCGGCTGGTTCTCGAAGAGCAGGTCGTGGAAGGCCATCCACTGCTTGCCGTCGGCCACGCAGCGGGAGGCGCTGCCCGCGCGTACGGAATTGGACTTGGTCGGCTCCTGCGAGAAGATCGTGATGGGGTGGTAGACCACCTTGGCCAGGCCCTCGGCGGCGAGGTTCTTGAACGTCTGCCCGCTGACCCGCTCGAGCTCCTTGCAGGCCGGACACTGGAAGTCCTCATAGATGTCGACCACGGGCGCGGTGACGCCCTGCTTGGCCATCACTGCGCCGCCGTCGGGTTGCACCGTGATGGGCGCGAGCGCGCCGGAGGCCTCCTCCGATCGGGAGGTGCTGGCCGCATACCACCAGCCGGCTCCGACCGCGGCCACCGCGACCACCCCTGCGGTCACGTAGGTCACGATCTTCTTGCGTCGCTCCTGAGCGCGAGCGGCGGCCTGCTGTTCCTTGATCTTGTCACGCGCTGACTTCGACATGGTCTTCGTCCGCTGCCCCTTGCTCATCCTTCGTCCTCCACATCACGAGTATCGCCCCCCAGGCCGAGTGCTCCGTCGAGAGCGAAACGGCCCGGCGGGAAACGCGTGATCCAGGCGCCGAGAAGCACGAGGCCGAAGTCACGCAGGATGTCGAGCAGGTAGGTGGGCTCCTGCCCCTTTCCCAACTGGCCGCCGCCGCCGAAGCAACCGCAGTCGATCCGCAGGCCGTTCGCCCAGGCCCAGGCGATGCCGAAGACGAACGCGAACATGAGCAGCCCCGCGACCACCGCGGCCACCCTGGTCAGCAGACCGACGACCAGCAGCACGCCGACCACGATCTCCAGCATCGGCAGGGCGTAGCCCACCGGGACGGCGATCGACTCGGGCAGCAGCTGGTAAGCCTTGACCGCCACCACCGAGTCCGTCGGGTTGCCGATCTTGAGCGCGCCTGCCGCGATCAGCACTCCGCCCAGGACCAGCCGGGCGACGGCCGTCACCCAGGGTATCGCCGAAGTAGCTCGATGTGACGGTTGTGACGCGGCCACGGGTCATCTCCTCTTTCTCTGCGCCGAGAAGGGCACAGTACCGGGTTCCCATCCGATCAGATTCACGATAAGCGTCGGCTAAGCCGCTTCCCCGTCCGAACTCCCCGAGTTGCGTGGTTTACTTGTATGAGTTAAAAATTACTCATGCAAGTAAGGCGCGAGGATTCGGTGACGGGCTCCGCGCGGCGCGCACAGATCGTCGCCGCGACCATCGCCACGATCTCCGAGCTCGGCTATCGACAGGCGTCCTTCTCCAGGATCGCCGAGCGGGCCGGGCTCAGCAGCACCCGGCTGATCTCCTACCACTTCGACAGCAAGGACGAGCTGATCGGCAAGGCGATCGCCACGATCTACAACGAGCTGGCGGCGTTCATGACCGCCCGGGTGAGCGCCGCGACCACGCCGGGCGCTGCGCTCGAGACCTACATCCGCTCGCTGGTGGAGCACATCGCCGGCCACCGCGCCGAGATGCGCGCCGCCACGGAGATCTTTCTCAACTTCAGGCCAGAAGGCGGTTCGGCGGCGCAGGACGCGGCCACCGACCTGTCGGCGCTGGCCCACGTCGAACGCCTCCTCGTCCTGGGCCAGGCGAGCGGCGAGTTCTGCGCGTTCAACACCCGCGTGATGGCGATGGCCATCCAGCGGGCGCTCGACGGGCTGCCGTTCCTGCTGGAGGCCGACCCGGACGCCGATCTGGCGGAATATGCCGGCGAGCTGGCCGGGCTGTTCGCCAGGGCGACGCGGCCGTGAGCGCCAGGGCCAGAGGGCTGCTCACCCTGACGGTGGACGTGGGGGTGCCCATCGGCCTCTATTACCTCCTGCGCGCCGCCGACGTCGGCTCCTACGCCGCGTTGCTGATCTGCTCGTTCATCCCGGGTCTCAGCGTCGTCTCCGATCTCGTACGCCGCCGCAGGCCGGACAGGGTCGGCCTGTTCATGACGACCATGATGCTGATCGGCGCCGCGGTGTCGCTGCTCGTCCACGACCCGAGGCTCCTGCTGGCCAAGGACGGCTGGTTCATGGCGGCCACGGGCCTGTGGTTCCTGGTCAGCGCACGCGGCGGCAAGCCGCTGGCATTCGTGTTCACCCGGCTCCTGCTCGAAGGGCGGGTCGGGCCCCCCGAGTCATGGGACGTGCTGTGGGAGCGGCTGCCCGGCTTCCGCCGGGTCTGGCGGGTGGCGACCGTCATCTATGGGATCGGCCTGATCGTCGACGCCGGCGTGCGGGTCGTCATCGCCCACGCCCTGCCGATCGACGTCGTCCCCGGGCTCAGCGCCGTGCAGTATGCCGTCTGGCTGGTGCTGATGCAGGTCGCCCTCAACCTCTATCTGGTGCCCAGCGGCGTCTACAACCGTTATTCCACGCTCTACGCCGGCCTCCGCCCCGCCTGACGCACGGCCGGCGTCAGCGGCCCCGAAGCACGGCCGGCGTCAGCGGCGCACGCCCTTGGCCATGTCTTTCGCGAGCACGGCGATCGACTCGCGGCCCGCGGCCTCGTCGGGGGCGTCGAGGATGCGGCGGATGAACGCCGACCCCACGATGACGCCGTCGGCGTAGGCCGCCACCTCGGCCGCCTGGGCGCCGGTGCCGACCCCCAGGCCCACGCACACCGGCAGGTCGGTGTGGGCGCGGGTGCGCTGCACGAGGCCCTCGGCGGCGGTGTTGACGCTCTCTCTGGCGCCCGTGACGCCCATGAGCGAGGCCGCGTAGACGAAGCCCGTGCAGCAGTCGACGACGGCCTTGATGCGCTGCTCCGTCGAGCTGGGCGCCACCAGAAACACGGTGTCGATGCCGGCGCCCGCCGACGCCGCCCGCCACGGCTCCGACTCCTCGGGCGTCAGGTCGGGCGTGATCGTGCCCGCGCCGCCCGCGTTGGCCAGGTCGCGGGCGAAGCGCTCGGCGCCGTATTTGTCGATGGGGTTCCAGTAGGTCATGACGAGCGTGGCGGCCCCGGTGGCGGCGACCCCCTCGACCGTGCGCATCACGTCGGCGATGCGCGTGCCGTTGACCAGCGACCTGTGCACGGCGTCCTGGATGGTGGGCCCGTCCATGAGCGGGTCGGAGTAGGGGAGGCCGATCTCGATGACGTCGCAGCCGGCCTCCACCAGGGTGGTGGCGGCGGCGATGGCGCCGTCCTTGGACGGGAAGCCCGCGGGCAGGTAGCCGACGAGCGCGGCCCGGTTGTCCGCCTTCGCCTTGGCGAAAACCGTCTGAAGAGTCGTCATGTCTGTCCGTTTCGAAGGTCGAGTCTCACCATGATGCCCTGCCGCGCGCCCCGCCCAGAATCCTCCGCGCCGATGAAGGCCCGGGGTGTCGCGGGAGGCCCCGCGGTGAGCGGCCCGGCGCAGGGCGTCAGCGATCCGTCGCCTCGGCGTCTCAGCGGTCTCGAGGGGCTCCGACGGCCTTCGTCGGCGCGGAGGTCTTGAGGCCTCGGAGGGTCTCAGAGGTTGAAGTATTTCATCGCCGTACCCATGTCCTTGTCTCCGCGGCCGGAGAGGTTGACCAGGATGGTGGCCTCCGGACCGAGCTCGCGGCCGAGCTCCAGAGCGCCCGCCAGGGCGTGGGAGGACTCGATGGCGGGGATGATGCCCTCGGTCCTGGCCAGCAGTGAGAACGCGGCCATCGCCTGATCGTCGGTGACGCCGTGGTAGGTGGCGCGGCCGGAGTCTCTCAGCCAGGCGTGCTCGGGGCCGACGCCCGGATAGTCGAGCCCGGCGGAGATCGAGTGGGACTCGATGGTCTGGCCCTCGTCGTCCTGCAGGACGTAGGTGCGCGCGCCGTGCAGCACGCCGACCGAGCCCGCGGTGAGGGTGAGCGCGTGCTCGCCGCTCTCCAGGCCGCGCCCGGCGGCTTCGTAGCCGTGCAGCTGGACGCCCTCGTCGCCGATGAACGCATGGAAGACGCCGATCGCGTTGCTGCCGCCGCCGACCGCGGCGCACACAGCGTCGGGCAGCCGGCCGGTCAGCTCGAGGATCTGGCGGCGGGCCTCCACGCCGATGATGCGGGCGAAGTCGCGCACGATCTCGGGGAACGGGTGCGGGCCCGCGACCGTGCCGAAGAGGTAGTGGGTGGTGTCGACGTTGGTCACCCAGTCGCGGAACGCCTCGTTGATGGCGTCCTTCAGCGTCTGCGAGCCGTTGGTCACCGGCACCACGGTCGCGCCGAGCAGCTTCATCCTGGCGACGTTGAGGGCCTGACGCTCGCAGTCGACCGCGCCCATGTAGATGACGCACTCCAGGCCGAGCAGGGCCGCGGCGGTCGCCGTGGCCACGCCGTGCTGGCCGGCGCCGGTCTCGGCGATCACCCGCTTCTTGCCCAGCCGCTTGGTCAGCAGCGCCTGGCCCAGCACGTTGTTGATCTTGTGGGCGCCGGTGTGGGTGAGGTCCTCCCGCTTGAGCACGACTCTGGCGCCACCGGCCTGCTCGCTGAAGCGCGGCACGTCGGTCAGCGTGGTCGGCCGGCCGGCGTAGGTGCGCAGCAGGTGGTCGAACTCGCGCAGGAACTGCGCGTCGTTCTTGGCCTTCTCGTAGACCGCGGCCACCTCGTCGAGCGCCGGGATGAGGGCCTCCGGCACGTATCTGCCGCCGAAGATGCCGAACTTGCCGTGCACGTCGGGATCGTCGCCGTGCGCGCCGTTGCCCGCCAGGTCGGCGGCGGTCAGGATGGAACCTTCGTGTGCCACTGCTATCCCTCTGCTGAGTGGTCGGGGCGCGTCGACGGATGAGCGCCGGCCGTCACCAGCGCCTCCACTGCCTTGCGCGGGTCCTTACCGGTGACCAGGCTCTCCCCCACCAGGACGGCGTCGGCGCCACCTCTAGCGTAAGCGAGCAGGTCATGCGGGCCACGCACACCCGACTCGGCGATTTTGATCACATTATCGGGGATCTTCGGCGCCAGCTTCGCGAACACGTCGCGATCGACCTCGAGTGTCTTCAGATTGCGGGCGTTGACCCCGATGACCCGGGCCCCCGCGGCGACCGCTCGTTCGAGCTCGTCCTCGGTGTGCACCTCGACCAGCGGGGTGAGCCCGATCGACTCGGCCCGCTCGATCAGCGACACCAGCGCCTCCTGCTCCAGGCAGACGACCATCAGCAGCGCCAGGTCGGCGCCGTAGGCCCTGGCCTCCCAGAGCTGGTAGGAGGTGAGGACGAAGTCCTTGCGCAGGATCGGGATGTCGACCCTGGAGCGGACCGCGGCCAAGTCGTCGAGGCTGCCCCCGAACTTGCGGCGCTCGGTCAGCACGCTGATGACGTGGGCGCCGCCCGCTTCGTAGTCGGCGGCCAGCGCCGCCGGGTCGGCGATCGCGGCGAGCGCGCCCTTGGACGGGCTGGAACGCTTGACCTCGGCGATCACCGAGATCCTTTCGCCCCCGAGCGCGGCCATCGCGTCCCTGGCCGGCTGGGCCCGTTCGGCTCGTTGCTTGAGCTCGTCCATGGACACGGCCTGCTGGCGTGCGGCGAGGTCGGCGCGCACCCCGTCGAGGATGCCGTCGAGGACACTCGGCCCTTCCGTCCGCTCACTCACGCGCTTGGGGTCCCTCCGGTCGACAGTGGGGGTGGCGGAGAGTTCGCCTCGCGTACGCTCTCCGCCTTGCCCTGCGATGGTATCGGCCCCTGCGGGGTCACCTCACCACCGGCCCTGCCTAGGGGGCGAGGAACGCGCCGACAGGCAGATTACGGACGACCCAGTAGACCATGACGACCCCGATGAAGGCCCACAGCCACGCCGGATGCGCCAGCGTCGTGCGTCTGGGCCGGCCCTGCCAGGCGCGCAGCACCCATCGCCCCCACCAGAACAGCAGGAACGGGATCGTGACCACGGCGAGTGGGTTGAGCCCCAGCGCGGCGACCGGGTCGAGATGCGCGAGGGCGTGCATGGTGCGCATCGTGCCGCAGCCTGGGCAGTAGAGGCCGGTGAGCCACAGGAACGGGCACGTCGGATAGTGGCCGGGCTCATTGGGGTCGACCACCCCGACGAAGGCGAACGCGGCGCCCACGCCCGCCGCAACACCGAGCGGCGCGAGCAGGCGCCTGACGCGACCCGTGCCACGCCGCCCGGCTGTTGCGATGCTCATGCTTTCAGTATCCGCCTTCCAGCGCACTGCCCGCCGTCACGCCGGCTCAGTATGTCGAGTACGAGTACGTGGACACGCTCGCGGCCAGGATGAAGAAGAACACGATGTACGCGATGATGCCCAGGACGATGCCGATGGCACCGAAGATCAGGCTGCGCTTCCACCACGTCTTGGCCTCTTCGGAGGCCTGCATCGCACCCTGGTAGTCGCCGACCTGCCACTTCGAGTTGACCTGCGACGACTTGACGAGCGCCACGATGCCGAGCGGCAGGCAGCAGAACAGGGTGGTGAGGATGGCCGGGACGAGCTGGTTGTCGGGCGGGTTGCCACCGCCGCCGTAGCCGCCGCCGGGGGGCTGGCCGTAACCGCCGTCGCCGTAGCCGCCGCCGCTGGGCGGCTGCTGGCCGTAACCGCCGCCGTAACCGCCGCCGCTCGGGGGCTGCTGGCCGTAGCCGCCGCCACCGCTCGGGGGCTGCTGGCCATAGCCGCCGCCATAGCCACCGCCGCCACTGGGAGGCTGCTGGCCGTAACCGCCGCCACCGCTCGGGGGCTGCTGGCCATAGCCGCCGCCATAGCCACCGCCGCCACTGGGAGGCTGCTGGCCGTAGCCGCCGCCGGGCGGCTGGGCGCCGTAGCCACCGTCGCCCTGGTTTCCGTAACTCATGCTAATGACCCCTCGTGTCGTCACCTTCGAGTCCAGTTCGCGCGGCAGCCTAGCGAGAAACCATCTTCTACGTGGATCAACGTCGATTTTGCGGACAATTCGTAATCGGACCGCAAGCACGCCGTCACGGTCCGGCTACACGCGCCGTGTGTCACCTACTGGTAATCCACCGAAGTGCTGGCGGTGCTGGCGAGCCCGATGAAGGAAAGGAGCATACCGCCGAAGATGAGCCAGCACAGGAGCCAGATCACCACCGTGATGTACGACGTGACGAGGCCGCCGATGGCCATACCCGAGCCCTCCTCTCCGGTGCGCTTGATCCGGTTGAGCGCGACATGCCCGAGGATGACGCCGGGGATGCTGGTGAGGCCGCAGAAGACCAGGCCGATGATGCCGAGGACGAGCGAGGCCACCGCCATCCCGTTGGTGGACCTGGGCTGGTGGTAGCCGTAGCCCTGCTGGGGGTAGCCGCCGTAGCCCGGGGGCTGCTGGGCGTAACCGCCACCGTAGCTCGGAGGCAGCTGACCATAGCCATAGGGCTGGTCCCCGTAGCTCGGAGGCTGCTGGCCGTAACCGCCGCCGCTCGGAGGCTGCTGGCCGTAACCGGCCCTGCTGGGAGGCTGCTGGCCGTAACCTCCTCCGGGAGGCTGTGCGCCATAACCTCCGCTACCGCCCTGATCCCCGTTGCTCATGAGCCGGCTCCCTCAACGTCCGTGGCGAGTTGCAACCGCAGCTTATTGAGGAAACGTTTGCCGGGCGCACACAGGTCCAGAACAGTGGAGGTTTCGTAACCGTCACCGGCTCAGCGGCCGTCGGTGGGATCGTCTCCGCGGTCGAGCGCGTCCCAGAGCGTCCGGTCGTCGGCCCGCGCCGAGGGCCCGCCCGCCGCCCGGTCGTAGCGGGCGGACATGCCCGCCCACCGGCCGCCGCGCAGGACCGCCAGCACGCCCCCGGCCATCACCAGGACCGCTCCAACGGCCGTCACGGCAGGCCAGAGCGGCGCGATCTCCCAGGACAGCCCAGTGGCGCCGGACAACACGTTCTGCTCACGCAGGCGTGCGATCACGGTGTCGCCCGACAGCGCCGCCCACGTCGCCGCCGCGGCGCCGGCCCCGCACAGGGCGAGCAGCGCCCCGACAGCCCGGCGGCCGGCGCCCTTGGTGGCCAGCACCGCCACCACCCCGGCCAGCCCGGCCAACGCGACAGGGGCCAGCACGGGGCTCAGCTCCCCGCCGCTCGGCGCCCGCGCCGCGGCGCCGTCTCCCAGGACCGTCACCCATGCCTGGCCGGCGGCCCACAACACGAGCGCGCAGCCCATGACCGTCATGCCCACCCAGCCCCACAACTCCCCGCGTGTGGACGTCTGCGCCTCGGGCTCCATCCGCTCTCCTAGCTCGGCGCGAGCTCTAGCGGGCCGGCGTCGAAGCATGTGCGATCACCCGTGTGGCACGCCCCGTCGACCTGGTCGACCTTGACCAGGATGGTGTCGCCGTCACAGTCGAGCGCCACGGACTTGACGTGCTGGACGTGACCGGAGGTGGCGCCCTTGACCCAGAGCCGCGCCCGGCTGCGGGACCAGTAGGTGGCCCTGCCGGTGGTGAGCGTCCGATGCAGCGCCTCGTCGTTCATCCAGGCCAGCATGAGCACCTCGCCGGTGTCGTACTGCTGGGCGATCGCGGGGACCAGGCCGTCGGGGTTGCGCTTCAACCGTGCGGCGATCTTGGTGTCAAGGGACATGCAGCCCATTCAACCAGCCCGTGCCGCCGCCCTCGCCACCGGCGTGAGCGTCAGGCCAGGGCCTTTGAGAGGGTGTCGTAAATGGGGAAGAGCGGCGCCAGGTTGGTCCTGCGCAGCCGCCGGAGCACCTGCCCGGGGGGTGCCACCAGAGCCATCGTGCCGTCCCTGTCGCGCAGCGTGGCGAGCACGCGCACCAGGACGCCCAGCCCTGTCGTGTCGATGAAGCTCAGGCCGGTCAGATCGACGACCAGCCGGGGGCCGTGCTCGGCCACGGCTTCGCCGAGGCATTTCCTGACCTCGGAGACGTTGTCGACGTCGACCTCCCCCGCCAGGCTCACCACCACGAGGTCTCCGTGTCGGCGTCGTGTCATCTCCAGCACATCCGCGCCCATGCTCCTCATGACCCCTCCCGTGGGCGGCCCCGCCGAAAAGGTACACCTGCCCGCGACGCCTCACGGTGGGTTTTACCGAGATTGCGGTACGTGATGGCGCGGAGCGGAGTAATTTCGGTTTCCCCGAGCCTGCTGTGGGAGGGCCGTCGTGGTGCACGTCGCAGGCTCCGCTCCCGATTCCCACCGGATCTTCCCCGGGCCGACTGGGGCGCACGAGCACGGGCGGCACGGGCCGATCGGGGCGGGCAGGTCCGTCGTCGTCCCGCGGGTGCGCGATGGATAGACAGCTGCTCCGCGTGAGCTTCGCGCGGGGGCACATCACGGGGCTGCGCAGGACCGTGACCGAGCACGCCGCCGGCGAAGGACTGGCAGGCGGGCGGCTCGAGGACTTCGTGCTGGCGGTCAACGAGGTCACCACCAACGCGGTGGTGCACGGCGGAGGCCACGGGCGGTTACGACTGTGGACGCAGGACGGGCGCCTGTGGTGCGAGGTCGCCGACGACGGCCCCGGGCTGCCACCCGGGTGGGTGGGCGACACGCGGCCACCCAGGGGCTTCGAGTTCCAGGGGCGGGGCCTGTGGCTGACGCGCATGGTGTGCGAGCAGCTCATGATCGTGTCGGGGCCGCGTGGCACGACCGTGACGTTCGCCTCGGCGAAACCGTGATCAGGAGCCCGGCGCCACGACGCTCGCCGGCGCGGCCGCGGCCGACGCCACGCCGCCTGCCTCGACGACGGCGCGGCATCCGGTCACGAGTGGGCGGCCGAGATCCACGAGGCGTGCAGGTCGGCGTACACGCCCGGCCGGCCCGCCAGCTCCGTGTGGTGACCGCGCTGCACCAGCCGGCCCTCATCGAAGACCAGCACCTCGTCGGCGTTCTCGGCCGTGGACAGGCGGTGCGCGATCGAGATGGCGGTGCGGCCGCGGGTGACGCCCTCCAGCGCCCGCGCCAGCCGTACCTCGGTGGCCGGGTCGACCGCCGAGGTGGCCTCGTCCAGCAGGAGCAGGTCGGGGTCGGCGAGGTAGGCGCGGGCCAGGGCGACGAGCTGGCGCTCGCCCGCCGACAGTGACTCGCCGCGCTGGCCGACGGCCGTGTCCAGGCCCGCGGGCAGGCCCTCGAGCCAGTCGGTCAGGCCCAGCTCGGTCATCGCTAGCCGGATCTCGTCGGTGGTGGCGGACGGCCTGCCGTAGCGGATGTTCGCCTCCAGCGTCCCGTCGAACAGGAAGCCGTCCTGGGGGACCAT
Organism: Nonomuraea diastatica; assembly: GCF_004349015.1. NCBI lineage: Bacteria > Bacillati > Actinomycetota > Actinomycetes > Streptosporangiales > Streptosporangiaceae > Nonomuraea > Nonomuraea diastatica. The sequence continues at coordinate 15,318 of NZ_SMKP01000140.1, read as the reverse complement.
GACGATGCGCTCACGCAGCGAGGAGAAACGGATGTCGCGCAGGTCGTGGCCGTCCACGGTGACGCGGCCCGCGCCCGGGTCCATGAGACGCGTCAGCAGCTTGGCGAACGTGGTCTTGCCCGACCCCGTCTCCCCCACGACCGCGACGCGCGAGCGCGGCGGGATCTCGAGGGTGACCTCGCGCAGCACGGGCACGCCGCCCGGGTAGGAGAAATGCACCTCCTCGAAGGCGATCGAGATGGGGCCGCGGGGCAGCTCCAGGCCCTTGTCGCCGGGGTCGGCCACGTCCGGCGGGGTGTCGATGACGCCGAGGATGCGCCGCCAGCCCGCGACGGCGTTCTGGGCCTCGTTCAGCACCTCGGTGGCGGTCTGGAGCGGCGAGACGAACAGGGTGATCAGGAACAGGAACGCCACCAGCTCGCCTTGCGTGATCTCCCCCGACAACCCGAGCCGCACGCCCAGCAGCACGATGCCGGCGATGGCGACGGCCGCCACGATCTCGGTGAGCGGGAAGACGAAACCGACGATGGTCTGCGCCCTGGTCTGGGCGCGCCTGTTGGCGTCGACCGCCTGGTCGATGCGCTCGGCCGTACGGCGCTCCGAGGCGTACGCCCTGATGACGGCCGCGCCGACGACGGACTCGCTGACCGCGGCCAGCATGTCGCCGGTGCGCTCGCGCACGGTCGTGTACGCCCGCGACAGCAGCCTCTGGAAGCGCGGCAGGGCGATCATCAGGGGGATGAAGCACAACCAGACGAGCAGGGTGAGCTGCCAGGAGTAGACGAACATCAGCACCGTGGCCACGAACAGCTGGCCGAACGCCACGATGATCATCAGCCCGCCCCACTGCATGAACGTGCTGATCTGGTCGATGTCGTTGGTGACGCGCGAGACCAGGGCGCCGCGGCGCTCGGTGTTCTGGGTGAGCACGGACAGGTCGTGCACGTGCCGGAATCCGCGCACGCGCAGCGTGGCCAGGGACGACTCCGTCGCCTTGTAGAGGCGGACGTTCATGACGTAGGCGGCGGCGGCCGTGAGCAGCACCGCGCCCGCGCAGATCAGGATGGCCCAGGTGATGTACGCGGTGTCCGGGTCGCCTGTCTTGAGTCCTGTGTCGATCGTCTGCTGGACGGCGATCGGCACGATGATCTTGCCGAGGGTCGCGACGACCGCCAGCAGCAGCGTGACCACCAGACCCTTGCGGAACTCCGGCGTGAGCGAGAGCCCCTGCCGGATGGTGGCCAGCGCTGAACGTTCGGAGTTGCCTCGGATGACCTCGGCCGTCATGCGCTGACTTCCTCTTCTTCCCCGGCCGGCACGTCGATGGCGGCGCGCTCGGCCTCCTCACGCTCGTAGGCGGTCACCAGGTTGCGGTAGCCGGCGCAGCGCGTGATCAGCTCGTCGTGCGGGCCGCGGTCGACGACCCGGCCGTGGTCGAGGTAGACGACCTCGTCGGCGAGGGCGATGGTCGCCATCCGGTAGGCGACGACCACGACGGTGGACGCCTCGGCGGCGTCCCGCAGCCCGTAAAGGATCTTGGCCTCGACCTGGGGGTCCACGCTGGAGGTGGCGTCGTCGAGGATGAGCAGGCGCGGCCGGCGCACGACCGCGCGGGCCAGCGCGAGGCGCTGGCGCTGGCCGCCGGACAGCGAGGTGCCGCGCTCGCCGACGCGCGTGTCGAGCCCGTCGGCCAGCCGGCCGACGAACCCGTCGGCCTGCGCCAGTCGCAGGGCCGCCCGCACGTCCTCGTCACCGACGTCGAGACCGAGCGCGATGTTGCCGCGCACCGTGTCGTCGAACAGGAACGTCTGCTGCGGCACCAGGGCGACCGCTTCGGCGATGCCGCCGTGGGCCAGCTCCCGGACGTCCACGCCGTCGAGCAGCACCTGCCCCCTGTCAGGGTCGACGAGCCGGACGAGCAGCTGGACGAGCGTGGACTTGCCCGACCCCGTGGGGCCGACCAGCGCGACGGTACGGCCGGCGGGCACGTCGAAGGTCACCTCGTGCAGGACCTCGGCCTCGCCGTAGGAGTAGGAGACGCCGCGGACGTCGAGCGCGGCGGGCGCGGGCGAGGTCGCGGCGGCCTGCCCGTACTCCATAGAGCCGCTCGCGTCCAGCACGGCCTGCACCCGCTGCCAGCCGACGACGCTGCGCGGCAGCTCGGCCAGCACCCAGCCGAGCGCCCTGATCGGGAAGGCCAGCAGCGTGAACAGGTAGGCGACCTGCACCAGGTCGCCGGAGTCGATCGAGCCGCCGGACAGCCGGGCCGAGCCGACGCCCAGCACCGCGAGCACGCCGATCGTGGGCAGGGCCTCCAGCATCGGGTCGAACAACCCGCGCACACGCCCGACCGCGATGTTGGCGTCGCGCAGCTCGTGGGCGCGCCGCTGGAACCGCTCGGTCTCCAGGTCCTCCCTGCCGAGGGTCTTGACGACGAGCGCGCCGTCGAAGCTCTCGTGCGCGATCTCGCTGACCTCGGCGCGCAGTTGTTGCGCGCGGGTGGCGAGCGGGCTGAGCTTGCGCTGATAGACAAGGTTGAGTACGGCGATCGCCGGAAATATCAGGAAGCCGACCAGCGCCAGCACAAGATCCGTGAACAGCATCGCGACCGCTGCCGTGACCAGCATGACGATCACGCCCACGGCCATCGGCAGCGGTGCCAGCGGCGCCCAGGCGGCCTCGGCGTCGGCGCTGGCGTTCGACAGCAGCTGCCCTGTCGGGTGCCGGTGGTGCCACGACAGCGGCAGCCGCAGGTACTGCTTGGTCACGTCCCTGCGCGACCTGGCCTGCATGCGGTACTGCAGGATGCCGGCGAGGATCCGCCGGCCCGCCACGCCCAGCGCCTTGAGCAGCGCCGTGCCCATGATCAGGAACGTTCCCGTCCACAACGCGCCCGCGACGGCGCGGCCCTCGCCGAAGGCGGGCAGCACGACATTCTGGGTTGCCCATCCAAGGGCCCAGGCGGAGGCGACGGTCATGCCCCCGTAGACCGCGCTGGCCAGCACCGCCAGCGCGAACACCGCCTTCTCTGCGCGAATGGCCACCCCAAGGACCCGCAGTCCTTGGCGCATCACGGCCGAGGTGACCTTGCTCGCCACTCGGTTGGGTCCTCTCATCACGGCATTTCTACGTATGTCACTATCACCCCTGATCATCTCGTTATTCCCGCGGGTAGGGTTGCCCGTGTGACTCACGCTCGTGGCGAACGCACCGCGCTCTGCGACCTGCTCGACCGGCTCGGCCCCGACGCCCCGACGTTGTGCGCGGGCTGGAGCACCTACGACCTGGCCGCGCACCTCGTGCTTCGCGAACGCAGGCCCGACGCGATGGGCGGCATCGCGCTCAGGCCGCTCGCCGGCTACACCGCCTCGGTCCAGAACACGCTCAAGACCAGGCACCCCTATCCCGAGCTGGTCGCCAAGGTGCGCGAGCCCGGCGGTGTGTTCGGGCTCGTGAAAGCCCTCGACCAGGCCGTCAACACGATCGAGTTCTTCGTGCACCACGAGGACGTCCGCCGTGCGCAACCGTCGTGGGAGCCGCGCGAACTGCCCGCGGAGCTGGAGGAGCTCTTCTGGAAGCGGCTGTCATCCGGCGCCAGGCTGATGCTGCGCAGGGCACCGGTGGGCGTGGTGCTGCACCGGCTGGGCGGCGGAGTGCTGCTGGCCGGCCCGCGCGGAGGCCCCAAGGTCGAGGTCACCGGCAGGGCCGGCGAGTTGCTGATGTTCTGCTTCGGACGGCAGGCGCACGCGAAGGTCGAGCTCACCGGCACGCCCGAGGGCGTCGAACGGCTGCGCGAGGCCCCTCTGGGCATGTAGCCGGGCGCCGATGGCGCGGAAATCACGGCGCTGCAGGCACTCGCACCTCATCTCTAGCCTTTACCATGGCAGAGGAAAGAAGCCCCCCGGTTAGGATCATGAACATCTTCATAGAAGATGCCAGTGATCGCCCAGATCCGGGTATATACGGCTGGGAATGGACTGCAGGAGGCCCCCCATGCAGGTCAAGAAGGTGATCACCTACGTCGCTGTCGCGTTCGTGGTCTTCTACCTGTTCACCCGGCCGGCCGAAGCCGCCGCCGCGGTCAACGGTGTGTTCGACGGAATTCTTCAGGGAGCCAATCAGTTGGCCACGTTCTTCTCAAGTGTCCTAACGCCCTGACCAACGGTTCTGTCTGCGTCAGGTGCTTCCAAGCGCTGCCGGATCGTGTTACGCAGACAGGATGAGAGATCGCCCGAGCGGCACCACGATCCATCAGCTCGGCGCCACCGCGCGGCGCGTCCTCGAGCGAGCCGAGCTCGAGGGCATCGAGCTGATCCGTTTCCTGTACGCCGACCACGGAGGCGTGATCCGTGGCAAAGCGGCGTCCCGGTCACGGCTGGCCGAACGGCTCAACACCGGCATCGGGCACACCGTGGCCATGATGGCGATGAACATGCTCGACCAGCTTCAAGACGTCGAGCACATGGGTCCGGTGGGCGAGGTGCGCATCGTTCCCGACCCCGCGACCTACGTCACGTTGCCGCACGCGCCGGGCGCGGCGGCGATGGTGTCCGACCTGCGTCTGCCCGACGGCTCCCCGTGGGGCGCGTGCGCCCGGACCTTCCTCAAGGACGCCATCGCCGAGCTGGCCACGGAGGGCTACACGCTGGTCGCCGCGTTCGAGCCCGAGTTCACGCTCGGCCGCCGCCTGCCCGACCCGTCCGGCGGCCCCGACCGGCTGGTGCCCATCGACGACTCGCTCTGCTACGCCAACACCGGCTTCGACACGGCCCACGACTACACGATCAAACTCATCCGCGCCCTGGAGACGCAGGGCCTGCGCGTCGAGCACTACCACCCCGAGCTGGGCCCCGGCCAGCAGGAGCTGTCGGTCCACCACGCGCCCGCGCTGCGGGCCGCCGACAACCACGTCCTCTACCGCGAGACCGTGCGCGGCGTGGCCATGCGCATGCAGTTGTGGGCCTCGCTGGCTCCCAAACCGCTGGCCGACCAGGCCGGCAACGGCGCCCACCTGCACCTGTCGCTGTGGCGCGACGGCCGCAACGTCTTCGCCGGCGACAGCGAGACGCGCGACGGCTTCATCGGCGGCCTGCTCGCCCACCTGCCCGCCCTCACCGCGCTGACCTGCGGCAGCGTCAACAGCTTCCGCCGCCTGACGCCCCGCATGTGGTCGAGCGCGTACGCCGTCTACGGCCCCGACAACCGGGAGGCCGCGGTCCGCGTCTGCTCGCCCCTCGGGGAGACCGGGGAGCCCAACCTGGAGCTGAAGCCGTCCGACTCCTCCGCCAACCCCTACCTGTCGCTGGGCGCCGTCATCCACGCGGGCCTCGACGGCATCCGGCGCAAGCTCGACCCAGGCGAGGCCGTGGACGTCGACCCCGACACGCGGCCCGGCCGGTATCAGCGCCTGCCGTCGTCACTGGACGAGGCGCTCGACGCGCTGGAGGGCGATGAGGTGCTCATGGAGGCGCTCGGGCCGCTGCGGCGCAGCGCGTACCTTACCGTCAAGCGGTCCGAGGCGGCCGCGTTCGCCGCCGAGGACGCCTCCTTCGAGCTGTTCCACCACCTCCGGGCGTTCTGACGCGCTAGCGGACCGGGTGGCCTGCCATCCGGAGCGTCTCCTTGACCTCGGAGATCTTCAACGTGCCGAAGTGGAACACGCTGGCCGCCAGCACCGCGTCGGCGCCCGCCGTCACCGCCGGAGGGAAGTCCTCCAGGCGGCCGGCGCCGCCGCTGGCGATCACCGGCACCCGAACGACGGCCCGGACCGCGCGCAACATCTCCAGGTCGTAGCCGTCGAGCGTGCCGTCGCCGTCCATCGAGTTGAGCAGGATCTCGCCCACGCCGAGTTCCTCGCCGCGCGCGGCCCACTCCACCGCGTCGATGCCGGTGCCGCGGCGGCCGCCGTGCGTCGTCACCTCGAAGCCGCTCGGGGTGCCGGGCGCGCGGCGGGCGTCCACGGACAGCACGACGCACTGGGCGCCGAACCGCCGGGACGCCTCGGTGAGCAACTCGGGCCGGGCGATGGCCGCGGTGTTGAGCGACACCTTGTCGGCGCCGGCGCGCAGCAGCCGGTTGACGTCGTCGACCGTGCGCACGCCGCCGCCCACGGTGAGCGGGATGAACACCTGCTCGGCGGTCCTGCGCACCACGTCGAGCATGGTCTCGCGCTCGCCGGACGACGCGGTGATGTCGAGGAAGGTCAGCTCGTCGGCGCCCTCCTCGTCGTAGCGCCTGGCCAGCTCGACCGGGTCGCCCGCGTCGCGCAGGTTCTCGAAGTTGACGCCCTTGACGACGCGTCCGGCGTCCACGTCGAGACAGGGAATGACTCTTACCGCCACGGTCATGCTCGCAGTGCCTCGATTTCGATCTCGACCAGCATTCTCGGGTCGACCAGTCCGGCCACCCGCACCCCGGTGCAGGCGGGGCGCACCTCACGGAAGACGTCGTGGATGGCCCGCCCGACGGGGTCGAAGTGGCGCTGCTCCACGACGTAATAGCGGACCATGACGACGTCCTCGCGGGTCAGGCCGCCGGTCGCGACGGCCGCCAGCGCGATGTCGATCGCGGTCAGCGCCTGCTCGTAGGCGTCGCCGAGGTGGCGCACCTCTCCTTCGACGGTGGCCGTGCAACCGGACACGATCACCCGATCACCCGCGATGACAGCGCGGGCGTAACCGTACCTCTCCTCCCAGACCCCACCGGAGAACACCCTCCGCCCGGTGTTTTCCATGCCGATGCTGCTGACGCTCATCCCGCCCCCTCCCGGCGAAGCTACACGCGTACCGCCGCAAGCGCTTCTTCCAGCGTGAACGCGTGAGCGTACAGGGCCCTGCCCACGATGGCCCCCTCCACTCCGTCGGGAACGAGAGAGGCGAGCGCGATCAGGTCGTCGAGGCTCGACACGCCACCGCTGGCCACGACCGGCCGGTCGGTGCGGGCGCAGATCTGGCGGTAAAGGTCGAGGTTGGGGCCCTGGAGCATGCCGTCCTTGGTCACGTCGGTGACGACGTAGCGGGGGCAGCCGTCGGACTCGAGCCGGTCGAGCACCTCCCACAGGTCGCCGGCGTCCTTGGTCCAGCCGCGGGCGGCCAGCGTGGTGCCGCGCACGTCGAGGCCCACCGCGACCCGGTCGCCGTGCTCGGCGATGATCTTCCGGCACCAGCCGGGGTTCTCCAGGGCGGCGGTGCCGATGTTGACCCGGCGGCAGCCGGTGGCCAGCGCGGCGGTCAGCGAGTCGTCGTCGCGGATGCCGCCGGACAGCTCGACGTCCACGTCCAGCTTGCCGACGACCTCGGCGATCAGCTCGCGGTTGCCGCCCCGGCCGAACGCGGCGTCGAGGTCGACCAGGTGGATCCACTCGGCCCCGGCGTCCTGCCAGGCCAGCGCGGCGGCGAGAGGCTCGCCGTGGCGGGTCTCGGTGCCGGCCTCGCCCTGGGTCAGGCGTACGGCCTGGCCGCCGGCCACGTCGACTGCGGGCAACAACAGCAACGACATCAGATCCTCCGGTCGAAGGCGAGGGTCACGACAACGGGTGTGAGCAGCAGGGACAGGACGAGGACACCGAAGCTGAGCAGCAGCGAGCCCCAGATCAGCCAGACGATCACCTGCACGAGCAGGAGCCCGAGCGCCACCACGGCGTTCTGGGCGCGGCGGCGGCGGGCGAGCAGGCCGCCCTGGCGGGCGCTCCGCGTCGGGCGCGGGATCACCCGGCCCAGAAGCGCGCGGCGGCGGGCACGGCGGCGGGCACGGCGCGCCTGCCGCAGCTCGTTGGCCCGGATCGCGCGGGCCCGCTCCGCCTCGCGCTCGGCCCGCCGCCGGGCCCGTTCCTTGCTCACGGGACCTCCCGGCCCGTTCGCCCGCTCACAGCGTGCCGAGCCAGCTGCGCAGCAGGGTGGCGCCGGCGTCGCCGGACTTCTCGGGGTGGAACTGGGTGGCCATGAGCGGGCCGTTCTCCACGGCGGCCACGAACGGCACGCCGTGCTCGGCCCACGTGACGAGCGGGTCGGAGAAGCCGTCGCCGGTCTGCAGCTCCCACGCGCGCACGCCGTAGGAGTGGACGAAGTAGAAGCGGGTGGCGGGATCGAGCCCGGCGAACAGCACACTGCCGGCGGGCGCCTTGACGGTGTTCCACCCCATGTGGGGCAGCACGGGGGCGTCGAGCCGGTCCACCGTGCCCGGCCACTCGCCGCAGCCCTCGGTCTCCACGCCGTGCTCGACGCCCCGGGCGAACAGGATCTGCATGCCGACGCAGATGCCCAGCACCGGGCGCCCCCCGGACAGGCGGCGGCCGATGATCTGCTCGCCGCGCACGCCCTTGAGACCCGCCATGCACGCCTCGAACGCGCCGACGCCCGGCACCACCAGCCCGTCGCAGGACAGCGCGGCGTCGAAGTCGGACGTCACGGTCACGTCGGCGCCGGCCCTGGCCAGCGCGCGCTCGGCCGAGCGCAGGTTGCCCGACCCGTAGTCGAGCACCACCACGTTCTTGCTCACCACCACATCACCCCCGCCGTGATCGCCATCGCCGCGCCGAGCGCGCAGATCGCCGCACCGAGCTTGAGCCCCTGCTTGGCCAGGGAGAACACCCCGCCGATGAGGAACAACCCGAGGAAGACCATCACGCCGGCGATGAGGTTTTCGGTCATAGGACGCCCTTGGTGCTGGGCACCCCCGTGGCGCGGGAGTCGGGCTCGGACGCCTCGCGCAGGGCCCTGGCCAGGGCCTTGAACTGGGACTCCACGATGTGGTGGGCGTTGCGACCATAGGGGACGTGGACGTGCAGGCAGATGGCGGCCTGCGCGACGAACGACTCCAGAATGTGACGGGTCATCGTCGTGTCGTATTCGGGACCGATCATCGGCGCCATGCCCTCGGGCTCGGAGTGCACGAGGTAGGGGCGGCCGGACAGGTCGACGGTGACCTGGGCCAGCGACTCGTCCAGCGGGCAGGACGCGCTGCCGAACCGCCTGATGCCCGACTTGTCGCCCAACGCCTCGCGGAACGCCGCGCCCAGGGCGAGCGCGGTGTCCTCGATCGTGTGGTGCGAGTCGATGTGCAGATCGCCCTCGGTCTTGACCGTCAGGTCGAACAGGCCGTGCTTGCCCAGCTGGGCCAGCATGTGGTCGTAGAAGCCGACCCCGGTCGACACCTCGACCCGGCCGGTGCCGTCGAGGCCGACCTCCACCAGGACCGAAGTCTCCTTCGTAACACGCTCGACGCGGCCGACGCGACTCACAGGACTCCTTCCAGGGCGGCGCGGAACGCCGCCATCTCCTCACCGGTGCCGATCGACACCCGCAGCCATTCTGGCGGGCCCACCTCGCGGATGAGCACCCCGCGCTCCAGCAGGCCCTCCCACACCGCGCGCCGGTCGGGGAACCGCCCGAACAGCACGAAGTTCGCGTCGGAGTCGGCCACCCGCAGGTCCTTGGACCGCAGCCACGCCACCGTGTCGTCGCGCTCGCGCCTCAGCGTGTCGACCGTGCCCAGCAGCTCGGCGCGGTGCCGCAGCGCCACGCGCGCCGCCGTCTGGGTGAGCGTGGACAGGTGGTATGGCAGGCGCACCAGCAGCAGCGCCTGCACCACGGCCGGGTGCGCGGCGAGATAGCCGAGCCGGGTGCCGGCCATGGCGAACGCCTTGGACATCGTCCTGGTGACGATCAGCCGCGGGTGGGCGGGCAGCAGGGTGAGCGCCGACGGGGTGCCCTCACGGGCGAACTCCGCGTAGGCCTCGTCGACCACGACCACGCCGGGCGCGGCGGCGAGGACCGCCTCGATCGTGGCCAGCGGCTGGGCCGTGCCGGTCGGGTTGTTGGGCGAGGCCAGGAACACGATGTCGGGCCGGTGCTCCTCGATCGCCGCCACGGCCTTGCCGGGATCGATCGAGAAGTCGGACTCGCGGCTGGCCTGGATCCACTCGGTGCTGGTGCCGCCGGTGATGATCGGATGCATCGAGTAGGAGGGCTCGAACCCGATGGCGGTGCGGCCGTGGCCGCCGAACGCCTGCAGGATCTGCTGGAGCACCTCGTTGGAGCCGTTGGCGGCCCACACCTGCTCGGTCGCCAGGCCGTGCCCGAGATAGGCGGCCAGGTCGGCGCGCAGGGCGGTGGCGTCTCTGTCGGGGTAGCGGTTGAGCTCGCCCGCCTGGGCCCGCACCGCCTCGGCCAGGTCGCCGACCAGCCCGGGCGAGGGCGGATAGGGGTTTTCGTTGGTGTTGAGCCGGACCGGGACGTCGATCTGGGGCGCGCCGTAAGGCGTCTTGCCCCTCAGGTCGTCGCGGATGGGCAGGTCGTCGAGGTTCACTCGGTCTCCGTGGGCACTCGCCAGTCGAAACGGGCGCGGATCGCGGCGCCGTGCGCGGGCAGGTCTTCGGCGTCGGCCAGCACCGACACGTGGGCCGCCGCTCCCGCGAGCGCCTCGCGGGAGTAGTCGACGACGTGGACGCCGCGCAGGAACGACTGCACCGACAGGCCGCTGGAGTGACAGGCGCAGCCGCCCGTGGGCAGCACGTGGTTGGACCCGGCGAGGTAGTCGCCGAGCGAGACGGGCGCGTAGGGGCCGACGAAGATCGCCCCGGCGTTCCTGACGCGGGCGGCGACGGCCGCGGCGTCGGCGGTGTGGATCTCCAAGTGCTCGGCGGCGTAGGCGTCGACGACCTTGAGGCCGTCGTCGACGGAGCTCACCAGCACGATGCCCGACTGCCTGCCGCTCAGTGCCTCGGTGATGCGCTCGGAGTGCCTGGTCGCGGAGACCTGCCCCGGCAGCTCTTTCTCGACCGCGTCGGCCAGCCCGGCGCTGGTGGTAACCAGCACGGCGGCCGCGATCGTGTCGTGCTCGGCCTGGCTGATCAGGTCGGCCGCGACGTGGACGGGGTCGGCCGTCTCGTCGGCGAGGATGGCGATCTCGGTGGGGCCGGCCTCGGAGTCGATGCCGATGCGGCCCTTGAGCAGCCGCTTGGCCGCCGCCACATAGATGTTGCCCGGGCCGGTGACCATCGTGGCCGCCGGGCACTCCTCGGTGCCGTAGGCGAACATGGCCACCGCCTGTGCCCCGCCGGCCGAGTGGACCTCGTCGACGCCGAGCAGCGCGCACGCGGCCAGGATCGTGGGGTGCGGGAGCCCGCCGTGCTCCTTCTGCGCCGGGCTCGTCACGGCCAGCGAGCCGACGCCGGCCTCCTGGGCGGGCACGACGTTCATCACCACACTGGACGGATAGACCGCGCGGCCGCCGGGGACGTAGAGGCCCACGCGCTCGACGGGCAGCCACCGCTCGGTCACCGTGCCGCCGGGCACGACCCGGGTGGTGACGTCGGCGCGCCGCTGGTCGCGGTGGACGAGCCTGGCCCGCCTGATCGACTCTTCCAGCGCCGCCCTGACCCCGGGGTCGAGCTCGCGCAGCGCCCTGTCGAGGGCCTCGGCGGGGGCGCGCGTGGCGGCGATCTCGACGCCGTCGAACCTGGCGGTCAGCTCCCGTACGGCTGCCGCCCCACGATGGCGCACGTCCTCGCAGATGGGCCGCACCTTTTCCAGGGCGGCCTCGACGTCGAGCTCGGCACGGGGCAGCACGTCGCGCAGGTCCGCGGGAAGCGAACCGCGCATGTCGATACGGGAAATCACCATCACAGTTTACGGAGTCCAGGCGGCGAATCCCCATCCGTCCACCATGCGGACCACTCATGCGGCCACCTGTGCGAACGCGCGACGGCCGCGGGGCGGCGCTCGCCGAAGCCGCGCCCGCGGCCGCCGTCGCCCCGGACCGGGCCTGCCGGGGCGGGGGCCATGGCCGTCACGGGGGTACGGCCACGGCCGGGGAAAGCCAGAGCTTCCTCTCACTGCCCTGGCCGGGCAGTCGTTAACGCGCCATGCCCGAAAATCTCATGACAAGGAAAATCTAACGTTACGGACCTTTACGCCGTCGGCGTGTCACGGACGGTGCGCGGCAGGGCCGTGCGCCGCCTCCACCAACCGCGCGAGATGTTTCATATTGCTTGTCCCGTATGTCCGATTCATTTACCCTCTCCGGCATGGGACAGTGGCACGGCCCCGGCGGCATCCTGGTCGAGGCGATCATCCTCGACGATCGCCCGCTGCTGCGCGTCTCCCACCAGGTCAACGGCAGAAACTACCTGCGCGGCTACTGCGCCACCGTCGCCGAGCTCGGCGAGCACGGCGTCGACCTGGCCGACCTCGTGGAGAACGCTCCCCTTGACCATCCGTAGACCCCCGTCGGTCACTGCCGGCCCGCCGGAAGGGGTACGGCCTGCACCATGGCCCGGCTGCCTGCCTACAGGCCCATGCTGGCCCAGCTCGGTACCCTGACCGCCGTCCAGGGCGCGGGCTGGGCCGTGGAGATGAAGTGGGACGGCGTACGCGCTCTCGCCTACATCGAGGACGGCGCCGTACGCCTGATGTCGCGCAACGCCAAGGACATCACCCCCGCCTACCCCGAACTGCAGCTCATGGGAGGCGCCACCGGCCGGCGCGCGGCCGTCGTCGACGGGGAGATCGTCGCGTTCGACGAGGCGGGACGGCCCAGTTTCGAGGCTCTGCAACCCCGGATGCACCAGCGCAATCCGCGGATCGTGGCCGAGCTGGCCAGGACGGTGCCGGTGACGTTCATGGCGTTCGACATCCTGCACCTCGGCGACCACGCCGTCATCGCGCGACCGTACACCGAGCGCAGGGACCTGCTGGAGAGCACGTTCACGCCCGGCTACCGGTGGCAGGTGCCCGCCTGGTTCGCCGGTCAAGCCGGGCAGGCGGTCGACTCCTCCCGCCGGCTCGGGCTCGAAGGGGTCGTGTGCAAGCGGATGAGCTCGCCGTACCGGCCGGGCCGGCGCAGCGGCGACTGGACGAAGGTCAAGAACGTCAGCACCGCCGAGGTCGTGATCTGCGGGTGGAAGCCGGGCGGCGGGCGGCGTTCCGGCACGATCGGCTCGCTGCTGCTCGGCGCGTACGACCCGCGCGGGCGGCTGCGGTTCGTGGGGCACGTCGGCACCGGGTTCACCGAGGCCATGCTCCGCGACCTGCGCGACCGCCTGACGCCGCTGGAGCGGCGCGATCCGCCGTTCGACGAGCCGTTGCCACGCGAGGACGCCCGCGACGCGCGCTGGGTGGATCCACGGGTGGTCGGTGAGGTGCAGTACGCCGAGGTCACCGGCGACGGCAGGCTGCGCCACCCGTCCTGGCGCGGCCTGCGCCCCGACCGCGAGCCGTCCGAGGCGCGCACGGCCGGGATCGCCCCGCCGGGGACGGACGCGGCCGCGGGCTGACCGGGCGACACCCGAACCCGGAAACTACACTTCGTTTACAAATGGTGACTTACAGTGATCTAAGGGTTTCGATGTGTCCGGGAGGGACGCTGTGCCGAAGACACTGGTCATCGTGGTGGCCACGCTGGCGTGGTTGTCCCTCGCGCCGGCCCCGCCCGCCGTCCGCACGGTCGCCCCCATTCGGCCGCCCGCCCAGGCGCAGGCACGTTCCGGCGCCGTGTCGTCACCGCTGATGCGCCCGGGACACGCGGTGCGCTACTGGACCGCCGAGCGGCAGGCCGCCGCCCATGCCGCCGGCCTGCCGGGGACCTCCGCCGGGCCGCGCGGCGCCCCGCCGGGAGGGACGGCGAACCTCGCAGGGACGCGGCGGCACAGCGTACCCGCGGCCAAGCGCCTCACCCCAGGCGGTGACGCCAACGGGTACGCCCGCGTACGGCGGCCGTACACGCGCGCGGCCACCAGCCGGATCACCGGCAGGCTCTTCTTCGTCAACGCCGGCGGGCACGGCGACTCCTGCAGCGCCTCCGTCGTCCGCTCGGCCGCGGAAAAGCTCGTGGTCACCGCCGCTCACTGCGTCTACAGCGTCCCCGCGGGCGCCGCGAACGGCCGCTGGCACCAGCACTTCGCGTTCGTCCCCGCCTACGACGGGCGGGCGGCCACGGTGAAGAAGCGCGAGCCGTACGGGCGGTGGGGCGGCCGGCGGGCGTGGAAACCCGACGGCTACACCGGCCTGACCGGCGGCGACTGGAACTCCGTCCACGACATCGCCCTCATCGAGGTCGGCCCCCGCAAGCGCACCCTCCAGAAGGCCGTCGGCGCCTTCACCCCGATGCGCAGCCAGGGCGGCCGGCACACCATCGCCACCATGGGCTACCCGGGCGTGCTCGGCCGGCAGCCGTACGACGGCCGCGACCAGCTCTGGTGCCTCGGCCGCACCCGACAGGCCACCGGCATGGTGCTCGGCGCCACTCTGCCCGCCGCTCTGCCCGCCGCCCCCGCCGAAGCCCGCCGCTCCGTCACGACGGCGCGGCCGGGCCGGCTGGAGACGCACAACTGCCACCTGCACAAGGGCCACAGCGGTGGGCCGTGGCTCGTCAAGGGCACCAGAGACCTGGTCGGGGTGCTGTCGGCGGGCAAGGAGGACGGCTACGCCGCAGGGAACGCCGTCGCCAACGCGCTCAACGCCGAAGGCTACGGCACCATCGTCCGCCGGGCCGACCCGCGCGGAGTGTACGACGCCCTGTCGATCAAGCTCAGAGGGCCCGCACGACCGGTCAGGCGCGGCGCCTCCGTCACCGTCACGGCCACCGTCAGGATGCGCGGCCTGATGGCCGCCGCCCGGGTCCCCGTCACGCTCACCCTGGCGGGCGAAGCGACCCTCACGGCGACCGGCGGGGCCACCTGCGTACGCGAGCCCGCCAAGGCCTCCTGCACGATCGCCGCGATCCACCCGCGCCGGCCGGTGCGCGTCACGGCCACGATCGCCGTCGCCCGGGACGCCCGCGCGCCCCTGCGCGTCGCCGGGCACGTCGCCTCCACCGCCCTCGACCCCTCACGGAACGACAACTCCAGCACCCTGCGCCTCACGACCCGCTCCTGAAGAGCGGCTCAGGCGGCGGGTTCGAGGGCGGGCTCCTTGAGCGTGCGCGCCAGCAGCCAGGCCAAGACGGGGAACACGATCAGGCACGCCAGCGCCACCCGCAGCGTCGCCGCCTCCGCCACCGCGCCCACCAGCGGGCTGGCCAGGCCGCCCACGCTCACCGCCAGCCCGAGGGTCACGCCGCTGGCCGTGCCGACCCGGCTCGGCAGGAAATCCTGGCCCAGCGTCACATGCAGCGAGAACGGGGCGTACAGGGCGATCGACGAGGCGGCGACGAACGCGTACGCGACAGGTCCTGGAACCAGCACCACGCCGGCGACAGCGGGGATCGCGAGCAGGTAGGCCAGGCTCATCGTGCGCACCCGGCCCCATCGGGCCGCCAGCCGGCCGCCGAGCACCGTGCCCACCGCCCCGCCGGCGAACAACACGAACAACGCCACCGCCC